>JAIBDV010000282.1 GCA_024686055.1 Neptuniibacter sp. | reverse complement strand
TCGGTGGAGAGAATGGCGGCGCTGCCCTGGACCAGCGGAATGATCCGGCCATGCAGGTGGTGATGGCTGAAATGCTGCACTGGCTGATCGGTTTCGTTAGGCATCAGAAACACACTGGCGCTGCCCTGGCCGGTCTGGACGGTGAGGTGAACCGCCTGGTGGCCGCGCACGGCGCAGGTGCCCGCGTAGCTGATATTGGTTTGCGGGTTGCTGAACCGGTAGCCCAGCCGCTGGGCGACCAGTGCCACCGTGGATGCGGATACCGGCTGACGGTTGTACAGGGTGTTGGGCTCGTCAGCGATGTGCTGCAACAGTTCATCGCCCAGCGCCGGGGTCTGGGGCCAGTTAAGGAAGCTGGTCAGGGCGACGCTGAGCACCAGAGTGGCGGCAGCGGCCAGCGGCCAGCGTACTGTTCGGCGTTGTTCTGGAATCTGTTTAAGGCGCTGCGCCAGCCCTGCCGGTGTGCTGTGATGCAAACCGGTGTTTAGCTCAGCCTCAAGCGCACGGGCCTGTTGCAGCCAGCGTTGACGGTCGTTGCTGTGGCGCGCAGCCTGCTCAATCGCGGGGCTGCCGGTGTCTCCGCTGAGGACCTTGCGCCGGAACTCCAGATCATCCAATCAGATTACCTTCCGGGTTATTTCAAAGGGCTTTTTTACGGTGCTGCCCAGCTGTTGTTGCAGTTGCTGGCGCGCCCGGTAGAGCCGTGATTGTACCGCCGACTCAGTTAATGCCAGCTCGGCGCTGATCTCTTCAATGGAGTAGCCACCCAGTATCTGCATCAGCATGGGTTCCATGTAGCCTGGCTCCAGCGCGAGAATGGCACGGTGCAGCTGGTAGCGCTGCAGTTCATGCTCTGCACTGTAGCTATCAGTATGTTCAACGTCCAGCGCCAGTTCCTGGTGGCCGTTGCTCTGTTTGTCCAGCCAGCGCAGGTGCTCCCGGCGCAGGATGGTGATCAGCCAGCTGCGCCCGGCTTCGGGGCAGCTGAGCTGGTTGAGGTGCTGCCAGGCCCGCACAAAGACCTCCTGCACCAGATCTTCGGCGCGGGCGTGATCACCACAGAGCCAGACGGCATAGCTGTACAGCGGCTGGTGGTGCTGATCAACCAGCGTTTCGAATCGGCTGCGACTACGCCAGCTGAACAGTTCACGGATTCCCATGGATAACTCCGACGATGTAAAGAGGGGGGAGGTGAAGCCAGGCTTTGACCGCAGGCTTGCTCTCAGTTCGAGAGCGTTGATTCAAAAAAATTCAAAATTTTTCAAAAAACTTTGCGAGCTTTCCTACACTTATCGGGTCTTTATCTGTGAGCACGTTGCTTGCGTTTTGAAAGAGGTCTCGGTGTCGGCTGGTTCTGGCTGGTGTGTACACGGTCATGGTGACGGGAGGCCTCGGTTTTAACTCGCTGTTTAGCTTAATAAAAATACTGGAGAACGAACTATGAACCGTCGTGATGCAATCAAATCTGCTGCAATCGCAGGTGTACTGGCTATGGGTATGGCTACAGCTACAGGTGCGGTAGCCGGTAAGCCAGGTATGGAAAAATGCCAGGGTGTGGTTAAGGCTGGTATGAACGACTGTGGTACGGCGTCGCACAGCTGTGCAGGTATGGCGAAAGCCGATAATGATGCCAGCGAATGGGTATACGTACCTGAAGGTACCTGTAAGAAAATCGGTGGCACGATCAAGTAATCGGGCATACCTGGCTGGCCTGCGCCGGGCGCATACCCGGCGGGCTGGCCACTACCCTGACGGCGCTTATTATCTAAGGGAGCTGCGATGACCAGCGAAGTGATCTCCGGGGTCGGGCTGGGGCTACGGTCCTGCCACTATCAGCATATTCTGGCTGAACAGCCTGTGGTGCCCTGGTTTGAGGTGATGACCGATAACTACATGGGTGCTGGCGGCCAGCCTCACCACTATCTGCAACAGATTGCCGCGCAATACCCGCTGACCTTCCACGGTGTCGGCCTGTCACTGGGTTCAGTACGACCACTGAGCGACAGCTATCTTGATCGGCTGGTTGAGCTGATTGATATCTATCAGCCCGCCTGGGTCTCCGAGCATCTGTGCTGGAGCGCCAATACTCAACATAACAGCCATGATCTGTTACCCATGCCCTATACCGAGGCTGCGGTACGCCATATGAGCGAGCGCATCAGCCAGGTGCAGGAGCGGCTGGGGCGGCGGATTCTGGTGGAAAACCTGTCCAGTTACGTGACTTTTGCCGAGTCTGAAATGACCGAGTGGGAGTACATTAGCGAAATCTGCCAGCGGGCAGATTGTGATCTGTTACTGGATATCAACAATATTCATGTCAGTGCCGTAAATCACGGCTTTGATGCCCGCGAGTATCTGGCGGGTATGCCGCTGGCGCGGGTGCGGGAGATGCATCTGGCCGGTTATGAAGTGCAGGGTGATCTGCTGCTTGATTCCCACAGTCAGCCGGTGCATCCGCCGGTGTGGCAGCTGTATCGCGAGGCGGTCGCGCTGACCGGGCCGGTGCCGACGCTGATTGAGTGGGATAACGCTATCCCGGCGTTTTCGGTGCTGGAACAGGAAGCGCGGCAGGCGCAGCAGATCTGTCAGGAGGTGGCCGATGCAGCCTGACGACACCGCTGCGCTGCAGCAGCTGGCGCAGTTTCAGCAGCAATTTCTCGACCGGCTTTATTTTCAGCAACCGCTGACGGCCCTCACGGTAAACCGTGCCGCCTGCGGTGCTGATGCTGAACAGTGTCTGGAGACGTATCGGGGCAGTCTGTATGGCGGCCTGAATCAGGCGCTGGCAGAGATCTACCCGGTGTGTCGGCAGTTTGTCGGCGAGACGTTTTTTAGTGCCATGGCCGATCGCTACATCAGCCGTTACCCCTCAACGGTGGAGCGGCTGGATGATTATGGCCAGAGCTTTGCCGAGTTTCTGGCCTGTTTCGAACCGGTACATACCTTGCCGCAACTGCCGACGCTGGCACGGCTGGAGTGGGGCTGGCATCGGGCGTTCCATGCGGCCCAGCCAGCGCCTTTTGATTTTGACCGGTTCGCCGATGCCTGCCAGCACAACAGTGGCGGCATTCAGTTTCAGCTGGCACCGGAGCTGACACTGTTACTGGCGGAATACCCGGTGGATCTGTTCTGGCAATGGCACCAGCCTGATGGGCCGGCGGAGATGCCAGACCTGACGACGATGGAGTTGCCGTTGCTGATTTTCAGGCCGGGTGTGCAGGTCTATATCGAACGACTGGATAAAATAGCCTGGCAGTTTCTGCAGCAGTTACAGCGAGACCGCTCGCTTAATGGGCTGTGCGAAGTGCTGGGCGATCAGGTAACCCCTTTGCTGCCCCAGGCCATCGAACGTGGCTGGATCAGCGGTTTTACAGTGGAGTCGTAGTTTGATGCATGGATTCATGGCATTTTCCCACCGGCTGACAGCGCTCACGCTGCCGTTACAGCAGCTGTTTGCGCTGGTATTGCGGCTGTGGCTGTTTGAAGTGTTTTTCAGCTCCGGGCTGACCAAAATTCAGAGCTGGTCCAGTACCCTGGCGCTGTTTGAATATGAGTATAGCGTGCCGGTTATTCCCCCCGAGCTGGCGGCCTGGCTGGCGACCGCCGGTGAACTGGCGCTGCCCGTGTTACTGGTGGTGGGTCTGCTCAGTCGCTTCAGTGCGCTGGGGTTGTTTGTCCTCAATGCGGTGGCAGCGATCTCCTACCCGGATATCAGTCTGGCCGGGGTGCAACAGCACATTATGTGGGGGGTGATGCTGGCGTACCTTAGCGTGCATGGGGGTGGCTTGTTGTCGGTCGATAAGCTGCTGGCAAAGCGCTGGCTACAGCAGGGCTGATACGGGCTGGGCGGTAATATCGTTGCCGACCGCCTGGCCTTTTCTGACACATAAAATTCACCCTGCAATAAACAATGTCTAGTCTATGCTGAATTAACACCCTGGATGGCAATACAGCACATGCTCAAGGAGGGGCGATGTCATTACCGTTACCCTGCTACCCCGCAATGACCCTGCTGGAAGGTTTTCAGCGCCAGTTTCTGGATCAGTTTTGCAGTTTCCAACCGGTGGGTGAAGACCCACCCCCGCTGGCATTTCAGCATGACCTGCCCGACACCCTGATACGTGCCCTGGCCGAGCTATACAGCGGCTGCCAGGCGTTGCTGGGTGAGTCTTTTTTTGACGATCTCTGTAGTCATTATCTGCGCAGTTACCCGCCATCGATTCAACGGCTGGACAGCTTTGGTGATCATATGGCGGAGTTTGTGGCCAGCTTTGTACCCGCCCGCCATACCACCCAGCTACCGGCACTCGCCCGGCTGGAGTGGGCTATTTTCCAAGCGTGTCGGGCAACGCCATGCGCGGCGTTTGATTTTGATGGCTTTAAAGCTGCCCGCTGGCAGCAGCCTGAGCTGATCAATCTTCAACTGGCCCCGGGCCTGAACCTGTTACAGGCTGAATACGCGGTGGATCTGCTCTGGCAGCATCATCATCAGCAACTGGGTGCAGCCGGATTGAAGTTTCTCGACCATGGTGCGGTGCGGCTGGTGGTGCTGGTCTGTGAGGGTAAATTACAGATTGAACGGCTGAATGAGGGAAGCTGGCACAGTCTGTTGCAGCTGTTGCGTGATCCACAGCTGAGCAGTTTTGAACGGGCTTTGTCAGAGTACGGTGCGGATCAGCTTGACTGGGCGGTACAGCGTGGCTGGATAGCGGGTTTCAGCGCCGCGGCAGAAGCGGCAGTGCCGGAGGGTGGAACAGAAAAACAGCAGGCGGGTTAGCGTGAAAGGGCTGCCCCGCCTGT
>JAIBDV010000355.1 GCA_024686055.1 Neptuniibacter sp. | reverse complement strand
GCCCGGCAGTATCTCCAGCATCTCGTCGGTGCGTTTTCCCCGGGTTTTGAAATCCAGGCCCACCATGTCGAACTCGGCTTTTTGCCACCCAACGCCCACGCCCAGTGTAACCCTGTTTCCCGACAGGAAGTTAACCGAGGTGATCGAGGTACCGTTATCACTGTAACGGGCCAGCTTCTCTGCCACTTCGTAGCCGATGTTTTCCTGTGCTTCCATGGTGGAACCACCCACGTGCGGGGTCAGGATCACATTATCGAACTCACGCAGTGGCGAGATAAACTCGTCTTTATTGCTGCGCGGCTCAACCGGGAATACGTCAATCGCCGCACCCAGCAGTTTACCGGAGGCCAGTACTTCACACAGCGCATCGATATCAACCGTAGTACCACGGGCCGCGTTGATGAAGATAGAGCCTTCTTTCATCTGGGCAAACTGTTCAGGGCCCATGATGTCTTTAGTCGACGCGGTTTCCGGTACATGCAGGGTGATGATGTCACACAGCTCGAGCAGCTCTTTGAGTGACCCCACCTGGCTGGCATTGCCCAGTGGCAATTTAGTCACCACATCACAGAAGTACACTTCCATACCCAGTGACTCAGCCATCACGCTCAGCTGAGAGCCAATGCTACCGTAACCGACGATACCCAGCTTCTTACCCCGGATTTCGTAGGAATTAGCTGCAGATTTCTGCCAGATACCGCGGTGTGCCTTAGCACTTTTTTCAGCCACACCCCGCAGCAGGATGATCGATTCAGCCAGTACCAGCTCAGCAACAGAGCGAGTATTGGAATACGGCGCGTTAAAGACCGCGATACCGCGCTCAGTCGCTGCCGCCAGGTCTACCTGGTTGGTACCAATACAGAAACAACCGACAGACACCAGTTTTTTGGCGGCATCGAAGACCTTAGCGGTCAGCTGGGTACGCGAGCGAATACCAACGCAGTGGGCATCTTTGATCGACTCCAGCAGCTGCGCTTCCGGCAGGGCACTGGTGTGGAACTCGATGTTGGTGTAACCGTGTGCATTCAGTGTATCTACGGCGGACTGGTGCACGCCTTCCAGCAGCAAAATCTTGATCTTGCTCTTATCCAGGGAAGTGTTTTGGCTCATCGTTCAGACTCTGTCTCTGTTAACCGATAAGCCCGCCAGACGGCCGGATTATCGGTGCAATCGGCTAAATTGAGGCGCCTAATACTAGCACGCAGATTGCTGAATGTGTCGCTAACAGCAAAGAACATGACGGAAATATATTCAGCAAAGCTTGAGATATTTTCCGCTAGCGTACGCTATCTGCGGCGATGTGCAGCAAATTAGTGCTAAAGTCTAACTAGCTGATTCAACAGGAAATAACCCGTAAAAAACAGCACAATTATGGGTATTTTGTGCAGCGCACAGCCAGTACCAATGCACATAATAAGATAGAGGCAGGTCGTGAAGGGAGCGCGTGAAGGGAGGCAACACCAGCCGATCAGCACGCTGACCGCTGGTGTTAAACGGGCTTAGCCGTAGTAGCACAGGTAGGCTGTCGCCTGCTCTACTTTAACGTTGAAGGTCTGATTGGCGGCGACTTTAAATTCAGTGCCCGCCGGGAAGTTCTGGAAGCTGTCGCTGCCTGGCAGCTGGATGATCAGCTCACCGGAAACGACTTTCATCAGCTCATTTTCGCTGGTACCAAAGGCGTATTCACCCGGTGCCATAACCCCTGCGCTCACCCGGCCTTCGCTATTTTCGAAGCCGATTGATTTCACGCCACCATCAAAATATTCGTTTACGTTCAACATACTATCACTCCTGCTGACCGGCCTGCGCCAGTCGTTCTGGGGGCTGCATCGCACAGCATATAATCTGACAGGCCTCTGCGTGCCTGTTTCTGGAGCACGGATCATAGCCGCAGTGCCCGCCGTTTGTCTAAGCCCACACTCATCGGAGACTAGCCGGCCTGTTCCAGTACAAAATCCCGAAACGCCCGGTTAGCCGTCGACAGATAACCGTCTTTACGCCAGGCGATCGACAGGTCCAGCCAGACCGGCTCGGTAAAGGGTCGGGTAACCAGCGGGTCTTCTGGCTGAATCACCATCTCCAGCAAGGTCGAAATCCCGAAGCCCTGCTGCACAATGGATTTGATCAGCGGAATCAGGTTGGTTTCAAAGCCGATATCCGGCTCAAGGCCACACTGACTCGCCAGCCGATCAACAATTTTGCGATGAAAGTAACCCTCTTTGAACATCACCAGTTCTTCCCGAAAAAACTGCGCCGGTGACACCGCATCCAGCTGGGTAAAAGGGTGCTCCTGGCCCACCGTCACCAGCATCTGGGCCTGCAGAAAGGTACGCGCCTGCAACTCAGCTGGCACAAACTCCGCCACAATCACCCCCAGGTCCAGCTCGCCCCGCTCCAGCATCTGTTGCAGCTGCCAGGTGCCCCCTTCGATCACCGTCAGTTTCAGCTCCGGGTAGCGGTGGCGAAACGCCATCAGAATCGGCGGAAAGAAATAGGAGCCCAGCATACTGGGAATACCAACGCGCACTTCGCCCTGACTGAGGCCCTTAAGCTCCGCCATTTCCAGCGCTGCATCATCAACCGCCTGCAGAATACGCTGAGCATGCCGTTGTAAACGAACGCCTTCATCGGTCAGCCGTACCTGACGCTCCGTGCGCTGAAACAGTTGCAGGCCCAGCTGATCTTCCAGCTTGCGCACGCCCATGCTGACCGCAGGCTGGGCCACATGCAGCTGGTGCGCAGCACGAGTAAAGCCACCGAGCTGCGCTATCGTCAGAAAATAGCGTAATTGTTTGAGGTCCATATCAACCCTGTGGATAAGCAAACGTTATCGAACTGATAACAACTATATATTTCTCTGATTATTCCGTTCGGCCTAGACTCAGCGCAACTGTTTTTATTCACCCCACCCACCAGGTAGCAGATCATGATTGAAACCGGCAGCACCGCCTTCTGGCGCGCGACCCTGGCCCTGTGTGTGGGTTCTTTCACGGTGTTTGCCAATGTCTATATCACCCAGCCACTGCTGCCGATGCTGGCCCAGCACTTTGAACTCAGTGCCTTGCAGGCCGGGCTGACCTTCACCCTGGCAACGCTGACGCTGGGCTTGTCGTTACTGATCTACGGCCCGCTGTCCGATGTACTGGGCCGTCGGGCGATTATGATTCTGACCCTGACCGGCGCCATCGCCTGCACCGCAGCGCTGTCGCACGTGGAGAACTTTGGCCAGCTGCTGGCACTGCGCGCGCTGCAGGGCTTTTTGCTCGGTGGCCTGCCTGCTGTTGCCATCGCCTATATGGGCGATGAGTTCAGCCAGAAAGCCCTGAACAGTGCCGTAGGTCTGTATATCGCCGGCAACAGCCTGGGCGGTATCGGCGGGCGGCTGATTGGGGGCTTTGCCGGTGAACAGCTGGGCTGGAGTGCCGCGTTTGAGATAACCTTTATCATCAGCCTGATCGGCCTGCTGATTTTCACGCTGTTACTGCCGCCATCACGGCAGTTTACAGCCCGCCCGGCCCGGCCCCGACAGATGGCAGCAGCCCTGCTCGGCCATCTGGGCAATCCGTTGCTGCTGGCGGCCTGCCTGATCGGCGGTTTCAATTTCGGCCCATGCTCGCTCGATGCCTATCTGTTCTACTGTGTCTGCTGTATCTCTGAGTCCTGCGGTATCTATGATGTGCAGTGGCATACCATCGAGATGGATATG
>JAIBDV010000114.1 GCA_024686055.1 Neptuniibacter sp. | reverse complement strand
TGGGCGATAATCCACCAGTCCGGGCGGGCTTCGCCTGGGGCGTCGTTGAATTTCTGATACAGACGCAGGCGGCGCTCGCCATTGGCGCGCATAAAGTCTTCCTCACCCCAGGTGGCAGCGGGGAAGATGATATCCGCGAAGCGGGCACCGATCGGGTCGCGCAGGTAGATATCCTGGTTCACCACCACCATGCCGCCGGAGTCCATCCGTTTTTTCAGGGTGTCGATGATCTCCTGAGTGTCGTAGCTGTACACCTGGTTGGGGTTGGCGACGGTTAATTCCCAGAACTTTTTCGCCAGCCCCTGGGAACCACTCATTGACTGGATCCAGGTGGTGCCGATGACATGGGCGAAACGGGTGTGGCCGGAGTAGAGCCAGCGGTCGGTGTCCAGCGCGCGACGGCGACGGCCAGGCACTTTCTCTGGTGATTTGTTGCGGGGGAATTTACCGCCCTTAACGCCGCCACGCTGGTGGCCACCCAGGCGGCCGATTACCCGGCCCGGCCGTCCACCGGCACCGACGATGGTGCCCAGCGAGCTGATGGCGTTGGTGTTGCCAGTGTTGTTGGACCAGTAAAAGCCTTTTTCGATGGCGATGGAGGCTTTTACCCGGCTGCCGTCGGTGTTGGGCTTGGCCAGCATTTCGGCGGCCTGGTAGATTTTGGCGACATCAATGTCGGCAATTTTGGCGGCGTAGGCCGGGTTGTATTCTGGCTGCGCCAGTACCCACTTTTTATAGTCCTCATAGCCATCGGTCTGGAACAGGCCCCAGGTGGTGCGCCACTGCCAGGGGGTGTTACGGGTGCCCTGGCCAAAGCCGGAGTTGGACTCCCATTTGGAGTTGACCCACTTGTCGATCCACTCGCTGTCCTGCCAGCCGTTTTCCATGATCACGCGGGTGATCGCGCCCAGCACCAGATTGTCGGAGCCGGGGTTGATGTCCAGGTGCAGGCCGCCATGCTTTTTCATATAGGCGATTCCGGCGGTTTCGCGCGGGTTGAGCATGATGGTTTTCATGCCGCGCTGGATGGCGGGCATGATGAACTGGGTGAACAGAATGGTTTTGGTTTCGTAGGGGTCGGTGCCGCACAGCATCAGGGTGTCGGCGCTGCCCCAGTCGTCGTAGCTGGGGCCAAAGTTATCAAAGCCCGCATCCCGAAAGCCCGGTGTCGAGGTGACGTCCGAGGGGGTGTCGTGGAAGGTGAAGTTGGGGGTGTTAACGTGACGCAGCGCGTATTTGCTGATCGCGTAGGTGTTTTCAATGTACTGGTAGGAGTAGGTTTTTACCCCATAGGCAGCCACACCGTGTTTCTCCAGGGTGTACTTTGCCAGCTCGGCGGCGACGTCCAGCGCCATATCCCAGGTGACGGGCTGCAGGGTGCCGCCGATGCGCATCAGCGGCTGGGTCAGGCGGTCACGGGTGCCGGTGGCCGGGTTGTACACTTTCTGTGCGATCAGTCCGCCACGCATGGAGGAGTCGCCGTTTTTGTTGACGTGCTGGGTGTCTTTATCCGGGACGATAACGATGTTGTGCGGCTTGCCGCCGTGCATCACCACATTATGCTGGGCCGGGGCCACCCAGGCCTGCAACGGGGCAGAAGGGAAGTCGATACCAAAGGCGTTCTGATCGGCCTTGAGGCCGCCATTGGCTTTTTCCAGCGGCCAGCGGTACACCTTGTAACCACAGGCGACGACACAGTAGTCGCAGGCGGTGGTCAGCACTTCAGCATCAACCGGTGGCAGCGGTGCATGGTCTTCGGGGATGTAGAAATTGGTAGTCATGACGTGCTCCTGGTTAGCCGGTCAGATTGTTGGTGCGACCGAACAGCAATCCCATAATGCCAACGGCGTAGATGTTATCGCCGTCGACCTCCAGCAATACCTGGGGCAGGCTTTCATAGGCCTGGCCGGAAACGATAATGCCGTGGCGACGCAGATCGAAGGTGGACAGGTGGAACGGGCACTGGCCCAGCACCCGGTGTTCGTCCACCACTTTGTACTGGGTTTGCAGCGGGCCGCCCTGGTGGGTACACATGTAGCTGAAGGCGACGATATCCTGGCTGGGGCCAACGCCGCCGCCAGCCTGTACGCCCATGCGGACCAGCATGGCCTGGGTGTTGGGGCCATCATCCGGGTAGTTGAAATCCAGCGGGGTGTTTTCCTGCAACTGGCTGAGGGTGCCGATCAGTTTGCGCGGGTAGCTGGTGACCTGGGCAGGCATCTCCTGGGCCATGGCGGTGCCGGGAAACATGTTCAGCGAGATCACGCTGGTGGCGGCGGCCGCCGTGCCGGAGTACATCAGAAATTTGCGGCGGCTGACCATGCATTTGCCATGCTCGGTGGCGCTCTGGTTTGCTTTGTCCTGGCTCATTTGCGGGCCTCCAGCAGTTCCTGTTCGGTAAATAAAGGGGCATAGCCCGGCATGGCTGGGCGCTCGGTGAGGATCTTGTCGCCGGTAAAGGCATCCAGAAATGCCAGCAGATCGACTTTTTCTGTTTTGCTCAGCCCCAGCGGTTTGATCAGCGGGCTTTTGCTGTGCGGGAAATCGGTGCTGCGACCATCACTGGTGATGCCGCCCCGGTCGTAGAAATCCACCACATCGGCCAGGGTGGCCAGCGCGCCGTTGTGCATATACGGCGGGGTGTATTTGGTGTAGCGCAGCGACGGGGTGCGGAACTTACCCTTCATGGCTTTCATCTTGCCGCGAAAGTAAACGCCCGGATCGGCCTTGGTAGTGCGGTACATTTCCTCGCTGGAACCCTTGGCGTACAGTTCGTAACGGAAGGTGATCTGGGCCAGAGGGTCTTCTTCCCAGCGCTTCAGCGGGGGAACGCCGACGTTGTAATATTGCTGATCCGACGCCAGTGGGCCGTTGTGACACTGGATGCAACCGGCCTTGCCATCGAACAGGGCTTTGCCGCGCAGCTGGCTCTCGCTCAGGGCGGATTTATCGCCCTGCAGGAACGTATCCAGCGGCGTATCACGCTGAATCAGAGTGCGCTCGTAGGCGGCAATGGCCATCCAGGCGTTGTTTATTTTTGGCCAGTCATCACCAAATACCGCGTTAAAGCGCTGGCGGTATTCAGGAATCAGTGCCAGCCTGGCTTCCATAATGTCGTCTTCACCGTTACCGGCGACAGCGCCTTTGGCAGCGGAGCGGGCCTCGGCTTCCAGCGATTTGGAAGAGCCGGCCCAGAACAGTTTGTCGTAGTAGGCGGTGTTGATGATCGTTGGCGAATTACGCCAGTGGAGGGTGCCGGGGTAGCCCAGCGATACATTGTCGGGCCAGTCCCAGCCGATGTCTGGTACATGACAGGCGGAGCAGGCGGTGGAGCCATCGCCGCCCAGGCGGCCATCGAAGAACAGGATTTTACCCAGCTCGACTTTTTCCGCTGTCATCGGGTTATCCGGTGGTACGGGCACCGGGCCCAGCGGTGCCAGTGCCGGATAGGCCTGGCCGTTGAGTTTGACTGTGCTGGCAGGCTGCGCTTTCAGAGGGGCCAGTGCAGCTTTTACGCCTGCGATGGCTTCATCTGTGGCGGCGCTGGTGGTGCTGGCCGTGGTGGCCTGGGCACTGATGGCTGCCAGCAGGGCTGCGGTGCTGAGTGTGGCGGCCAGAAGATTGGCTTTGTTACTGGTTTTCATGATCATCATCCCCGCCTCAGTTGCTGACTTCACGCCAGTTTTTAATCAGCTGATAGCTGTAGTCTTTTTTGTTCCAGACATGGGCGTTGCTGGTGAGTGGCTCACCGGACAGCGCCTGCAGGAAGGCCACCAGATCACTCTGCTCACTGGCAGAGAGATTAAGCGGCTTGAGCCGGTTGCTCTTGTTACTGTCTTCGCCGCCACCGTTGTTATAGAACGCCACCACCTCGGGCAGTGTGTTGATCATGCCGTTGTGCATATAGGGCGCGGTGTGGGTCAGCTCGCGCAGGGTGGGGGTCATAAAGGTGCCTTTATCGCTGCCATCGGCTTTGTGGCCCTGCACATGGGCACCGACATCACGCTTGAGGGCCATGTAGTTCTCGTTGCCCATAAACATGTTGAAGGCGATAAATGCCTGGTGACGCAGCGGGTCACGGAAGATATCCAGGTTCTCGGCTACGCCGGTGTTGTGTGCTTTGCCATCGGAGAACAGCGGCCCGGTATGGCACTGGTTACAGCCTGCTTTACCGTCGAACAGGGCCTGGCCACGCTGTGCGGCTGTGCTCAGTTTGCCGTTATCAATGGGGGCATTGCGCGAGGTGAGGGTTCTCAGATATTCAGGAATCGCCTTGCGTACTGAGCCGTTGGAGGGCTCGCCGTAACCGGCGTCTTTAAACATGCTGACGTAGATCGGGTCCTGCTTGAGGCGCTCCTGCATCAGCCGCATATCCATGTTCATCAGATAATCTTCGGTGATCATCTCGCGGGTGACGTCATTGAGGTTGGTCGCCAGCCTGCCATCGTGGAACCACTGCTTTTTATAGCTGGTATTGATCAGCGTTGGGCTGTTACGAAAGTGCCTGTTGCCAGGGTAGCCCGGTGCCAGCGCATCCGGGTGGCCAAAGCCGTGTTCTGGCTGGTGGCAGCTGGCGCAGCTGATGGCGGCGTCGCCGGAGAGCCGAACATCAAAAAACAGCCGCTTGCCCAGTTCGGCCTTGGCGGTATTTACCGTGATCGGGGGTAACTGTCGGCTGTTATCAGCGGCGCTGGCCAGCGATGCGCCGAGCGCCAGGCTGACGGCGGTGGCCAGCAGCAACGGGCGTGTACCGGTGTGGCGTGTGCTCATGAGTGTGTCCTCACCTCGCAGGGGCCTGTCCTGGCTATTGTTGTGTGGTTGTCAGCGGACAGGGTTGAATATCGGAATTGTCCTTACTAAAAATGCAGTATTTGTGCCAGTGGGTCTGTTTTGGTCTGTTTCGTTATTTATCAACGAGTTATGAGGTTTTTCTGGCATAGGGTGATGGCTGGTGAGTAGAACGAACTGTTCAATTGCAGGGAGTGATTTAACGTTCTGTTCAATCGTTCAGGGTGGATATAGCCACTGTGGAGATAATCCAAGCTGTTGATTTAAAAAATGAAATATCCATTAATAATCAATTTTTGGGTACTTCGTTCAGCGCGCTTGATACATATCAAATCACCGGCCTGCTGACCTGCCTATAGTTGGAGCCCTCTTCCTGGTTTCCAGGCCGCCCGGCCTGTTGGAGTACTGCACCATGTCCACCACTATCCATACCCGCTTTCATCAGACCCTTAATCAGCTGCTGAGCGACGGTGACGAAGCCGACCGCTGTTATGCCGCCCGCACCGCAGGCGAAGCGGGGATGGTGCAGCTGCTGCCGGTATTGCAGGACTGCCTCTATCATGAAGACCCGGATGTCAGCATTGATGCGGCCGATGCACTGGCCAAAGTGGGCCCGGCGGTGGCGGAACCGGCTGAGCTGGTGGCCCGGCTGATCGAGATGGTGAACCTGCACCCGGAAGGGGATGCACGGGTAGCGGCTGCCCGTGCGCTGGCCCGGCTGGACCACCCGGATGCCAGGCAGGCGCTGCTGAACTGGGCCCAGGGCAACCCTGGGCAGGGTGAGGTGGCAGCCGACTGGGATGACTGGTGGGATATTCAGCTTAATGCGATTCAGGCACTGGGCCAGCAGGGGCGGGCAGACGCAGTGCCGGTGCTGGAGGCGTTGCTGACGGAGGAAATTCTGGATATCGAGGCGGACCTGCTGCGTGCGCTGGTGCACTGTGGTGAAGCCGGGCTGGCCAGCACGCTTGCTCAGCTGCAGTCGCCTTCACCACGGCTGGTGCGACGGGCGGTGCGGGCACTGCGCTTTGTTGAGTGTGATGCCAGCCTGATTGCGCTGTTTCGTCAGATCCGCCACCCGGATGCCAGTGTGCGGGCAGCGGTGGCGGAGGTTCTGGGCCAGCGCGAAGCCCGTCGTTACTTTATTGATCTGGTCGAGTTGCTGCGTGACCCGGCTGATGAGGTGCGTAGCCAGGCGCTGAAATCAGCCGAGTCGATGCTGGCGCAACTGGAAAGCTACCACCTCAAACATATCACCCCACAGAAACTGACCGGCCTGCTGGATATGCTGGATGCCGATGGTCGGGCGCTGATCCTGACGGCACTGATGCGGTTGCTTAAAGCCGAACCGGAGGCTGACCCCGCCTTGTCTCAGGCGTTAAGTCAGGCCTTATTGAACGCGCTGCAGTCTGATCATGGTGGCGAGCTGGAAGCGGCGGCGGGCCTGCTGGTGCAGCTGCCAGTTGCCGAGGCCCAGCCCATTGTGCTGGCGCGGTTACAGGACACTGAACTGGCGCTGCGCAGCCGCCGGGTGCTGGTGAATACCGTGCAGCAGGTGGGGCAGAACCATCGCGATTTTATCCGCCCGCTGAATACCCTGCTGCAGGAGGAAGACAACGCCGCGCTACGTCAGGTGGTGATGGAGGCGCTGAGTACGCTGGCGTTGTTACCGCCACAGCATGAAGGCCTCTGCGCCAGCCAGGTGCTGGCCCATTATCTGGCCGGGGAGGAGCTGAACAGCGGTTTGCTGGATGCACCAGCACCGCAGCCGATGGCGGACGACAGCCGGATCAGTTGCGTGATGGTGGATGATGCCGGTACGCCGCAGGGGCCTGCCAGTACGCTCCATGCCGCTGAAAGTGAAGAGGCGACGATCCGTGCGCTGATGGCGCAGTTCAGTGATGGCCCGGTCGAGGCTGCCGCAGAGGCAGAGCCTGCACTGGCTAAGCCCGCACAGCCGCAGTCCACCCTGGCGGCGATCAGTCAGGCCAATGTGCAGGCCGCACTGCAGCAGCCGACGCCTCAGGCGCAGGATCAGGCTGAACATCTGCGCGAGATGGTGGCCGAGCTGCCGGAGGCGCTGGACAGCTTTGGCAATATCGTTGTTGGCCATCTGGATCAGGGTGAGCAGCTGAAACTGAGCCGCAAAAAAATCGCCCGCCTGCCGGATTACAGTAATCAGGTGCTGGCCGTGCGCGCACTGGGCAAGCAGCCGACCGCGGCCAGCGTGAGCCAGCTGCTGGGGCTGTTACTGGAAACTGAACCGGTGCTGGTACGGGAGGTGGTCAGCAGCCTCGCGCAGATTGCCGCCAGGCAGCCGGAACTGAGTGAGCTGAATAATGCGCTGGGGCCGCTGGCCACGCTGTTGCTGGCCGGTACCCCGGAAATCCGCCAGCTTTGTGCCCGTACTCTGGGGTTAATGCAGCACCGTGGCGCACTGCCGGTGCTGAAGCAGGCACTGCAGGACGGCGACAGCAATGTCCGTATTGAAGCCATTTATGCCCTCGCCCGGCTGGTGGGCCAGCCGCTGGAGACGCAGGATGAGGCGCGGGTGGTACTGCATAAACCCGCTCCGGCTTCGGTGCAGACTGCGGTGGCGCACTGCCTGGCGGACCCGCTGGATGGGGTGGTGCTGGCTGCGATCAGTTTTGTCAGCCAGCAGGGGATGGCTGATCGGGTGCCGCAGCTTATCCAGCTGGGGCTGAATAACAGCGCGCTGACCGCCGCTGCCGGTCAGGCGCTGGCCCGGCTGGAGCCGCAGGCGGCAGCAACGCAGCTGCTGGAGCCGATGCTGGAGGCTGATTTTGCCAGCCAGCGGCCCCATGCCCTGCAGATGATGACTGTGCTGGCACCGGCGCTGTAACGCCGTGGCCGCGGATAAAACACCGGGCGGACGGGGTTACCTCAGGGATCTGCTGACCATTGTGATACCCGGCCTGCTGTTATTGCTGGTGCTGGTGGTGGCGCACTATCGCATCACCCTGGAGCAGGCCTCACAGCTGATGCTGGCGCAGGAGCAGGCGACGACCGAGCTGACCCGCCAGCTGATGCGTACCCGGCTGAATGAGATGATGGCCGATGTGAAAGTGCTGGCAGATACTGTCAGCAGCCAGGCGACGGGGCCGGAACGGACGCAGCTGACGGCCAGTTTTCTGCAGCTGGCCCGGCATAAACCGGGCTATTCGCAGTTGCGCTTTATTGATGGCCAGGGGATGGAAGTGGTGCGGGTCAATAATGGCCAGTCACCCCATGCCGTCGCGGTTGATCAGCTGCAGAACAAGGCCCGGCGCTACTATGTGGCTCAGAGCCTGACATTGCCGCCAGGCCAGGTATATATCTCCCGCTTTGATCTGAATATGGAGCAGGGTCAGCTACAGCACAGCCAGCCCACGTTGCGGGTGGCGGCACCGGTCATCGGTGATCGGGGCGAGCGGCGGGGCATTGTGGTGCTGAACCTCAGCGGTGAACAGCTGGTGGAGCAGGTGTGGGGCCAGGCCCC
>JAIBDV010000235.1 GCA_024686055.1 Neptuniibacter sp. | reverse complement strand
TGGTGGCTGATGAGGTGCGCCAGCTCGCGGGTCGTGCGGCGCAGTCATCTGAAGAAATTGCCCAGATTATCCACGAGATTGAGGCCAGTGTGTCTGGTACCGTTTCGGCTATGCAGGAATCCGTTGATGAGGTTGAGCGCGGTGTGGCATTGGCTAATGACGCGGGCGAGGCTATCACTAATATCCGGGCGTCAGCGGATAAAGTAATGGTCGCTGTAGATGATATATCACTGGCATTACAGGAACAGACAGCGGCTACAGATGAGATTGCATCCAGTATTATCGGCATAGCGGAAATGTCACAGGATAATAGTCAGAGGGCAGATATCAGTGCAGACGAAGCCCGTTCGGTTTCATCATTGTCATCAGATATACACCAGGTGATGAGTAACTTCCGCTGCTAGGTGCCTGTTAGCCTTGTTAGAGTCTTTATTGTGAAGTTCATGGCGCTTGAATAAATGGCAGCCCATGCTGGCCAGTACCACTCAGGTGGTGCTGGCTTTTTTATGGGCGAGAGGTTAGGTGCGTTAATGTCGGGCGATCACCTCGATGACCTGGATAGCATCGCAAGCGAGGCCTTGCATAATGTTCCGGCCCATTTGCTTAAAGCCCTCGCCCAGCACCAGTGCGGGCGACAGAGGGGCTGTTTTGACGGCGTTACCGTTTTCTTTGCTGAGCTGGCGTTGCCGCCATTGCCGGGCGTCATCTGACCAGTTGTTGACTGCCAGCTGACTAAAGCCCGCCTTATTCAACAAATGCTGCAAATCGTATTCGGTCATCAGATGAGAGTTTTCAGCCTTGCTGGCCCAGGGTACGGGATATTGAAGGTCCTGATACGCTGGTCCCTGAATCAATTCATGCAGAATAACCTGGCCATCTGGCTTTAAAACACGAGCGGCTTCGTTCAGTGCAGCACTCTTATCAGGCATATTGACCAGGCTGTGCTGGTAGAGCACACGATCAAAGCAGTGGGTCGTAAACGGTAGAGACTGTCCATCTGCGGTTGCTGTTTGCATCGCAATGTCGCTGTTCCAGCGTTGGCCTATCTCGGTGTTGAGGTGGTTGAAACTATGGGTCAGATCTATACCGGTGACCTGGCAGCTGGCGCGCTCTGCGATCAGGCGCATCACCCCGCCAAGGCCGGAGCCAATATCAAGTACCTGCTGCCCCTCAGACAGGTGTGATAACAGGCGCTCGGATGCTTTGATGCCGCCTGTGTGCAGCTGGTCGATCGGTGCCAGCTGGTAAAGGTCAGGCCCTTGTGGGTAATGGCTGTCAATTTGGCTCAGTATCTGGTGACCGTCCAGATGGGTGCTGTAGTGGTCAGTAATACTATCAGGCATAGTTATCAGCTTTTAGGGGTAAACCCTGATTTTGCCTCGGTGTGCTGAAAATGCAACAAAATATCGTCAAAGGTTGTTTATATGGCTGTCAGTCAGTAATTCCATCTGGGATCAGCTGGTCTGGACTCAGCTGGCGCTAAGCACTTCCCGGCTAAATGTTGTCCTGTTCGGTGCGATATTTACTCATGCTGTATCTCCCGGGGAATGAGTTGGTTTGTGGTGCGGGCTTTTGCTACTAAGCTTAGGCGGATGATCAATCTGCTGATGTCGGAATATTTGAATCTGTTCTGGCTTGGCAGGCGTAGAGAGTTCAGCGAATAAGGAGAGCTGTTATGCGTATATCTGAGTTCAAATCCTTGGCCAGTGGCCCCCATCTGCAGCAAGTCAATTTTGTGGAGTCCAGTTGCGGTCCGATGGTGATTGAGGTGGAGTTTTCGCAAGGGAGTCAGGTGCGGCGTGAGCTGATTAAAGATCGAAAGGGAGAGGTTGTGACCTGTCGCTGTATTACTCAGGCGTATGATCTCTGTTCGAAAGCAGGGGTGCATGAAGCCAATCTGGTTCAGGTTATCCCCCATGATGAAGCCTGTATGGGCTCTTTTGCGGAATACCATAAAGAAGCTTTGGTAGTGAAGTTCTGAGTGGCAGTGCTGTTGATGGGCTAGCTAATGAGCTGATGTATGCGCTGTTGGAGCCGTGGTATTTGTTCTCGCTCGAACCAGTCGTTCTGCTTGAGCCAGTAACGGTTTCGGGGTGAAGGGTGGGGCATACAGATACAGGGGGCATTTAGTTGATTATGCCTGACGCGTTCAGTCAGGGTGTGACTGTCGCTCAGATAATAATCCTGAGCGTATTTGCCAATCAGCAGTGTCAGCTCGATATGAGGCATGGCGGCAAGTAGCAGCGCGTGCCATGCTGGCGCGCACTCAGGGCGTGGTGGCATATCTCCGCTACGGCCCTTGCCGGGATAGCAGAAGCCCATCGGAACAATGCCGAGCAATCCGCTGGCGTAAAAGGCTTGCTGATCTATGCCCATCCAGGTGCGCAGGCGTTCGCCGCTGGCATCGTCCCATGGGCGGCCGCGCTCTCGAGTGATACGGCCAGGGGCCTGGCCAATAATCAGAATGCGTGCTTCTGGGCTGGCCTGAAGTATCGGCGCGGGAGGGTCCGGTAGTGATGCTGCACACAGGGTGCAGTGTTTTATCTGGCAGAGAAGTTGATCGAAAGCTGGCATGTGATCAGCCAATACTTATGGGTGTGACAATGAGTCTGGAATGGATTGCTGGCTGGGTCAAGCAGGTGCTTATCGCTTGATAAGCACCTCAGTACCACATCAGGCAGGTGCGCCCTGTTCCATAACGCTGCCGCCGGTGTTGCCGCCGACCAGTTGGCCAATCTCTTTATCAATGAAGAACAGGCCTTTGCCGTCTTCACCTATGATTTCGATTTTATCGAGAATACCCTTGAATAGCTTCTCTTCTTCGTGCTGTTCGGCTACATACCACTGCAGGAAGTTGAAAGTGGAATAATCCTGATTGCTAAAAGCGGTGTGCGCCAGCTCATTAATCTTACGGGTCACCAGTTGTTCATGCTCGTACACTGCATCGAACAGGCCCTTAATGGTGCCAAACTCGGTTGGTGACGCTTCAATGGCGCCAATGACGGGTAGTGAGCCTGTTTCGTTCACGTAGGTGAACAGGCGCTTCATATGCATCATCTCTTCATCGGCATGCTCATTCAGAAATGCAGCACAGCCTTCGTAGCCTTTGCTTTCTGCCCAGGCGCTCATCTGCAGATACAGATTGGATGAGTAAAATTCAAGGTTGATCTGTTCGTTCAGTTTATCAACCATTGCTTGGGTCAACATCGGTGTTCTCTCCGTCTATCGTCAGGGCGATTACTTACGTGTGAATCAGCGTGCTTTTTGGGGCTTGCACAGCCATTTTTTATCCTGAGCAGAACGCGCACACTTGGTGCAGAGGTACTGGCTGCTATGGGTTAGTCTGGCCAGGTCTGCAAAGTGTTCTTCAATCTCGTGTCTGCTTAGTTTGCAAAGGCTTTTGGGTTTAAGTGACTTGGCCACCAGAAAATCCTTTGGTAAAGATTGTGTCACAAATGCTTGTGCGGTGCAGGGTGAATATATAAAAAAGTAATGAGATCACGGGACAGAGTGTCCCGTGGTCTGAGGTCAGGTTGCTAGCGAGGTGCTAGCTGTCCCCTTGATGCAGGCTCAGATTTCGTGAACCAGGCGTTCAATCAGGGTCTTGACCATATCGTAAGAGAGGGGTTTGTTAACTACGGCAGAAACGCCTGCGCGCTGAATGGCTGCAAGGTGCTGCTCATTCTGTTCACTGGTGATCATAAGGATTGGCACTGTGGGTTGCTCACTGCCCTGGCGGATATGCTCCGTCAGCTCCTTACCATCAATATTTGGCATGTTGTAGTCGGTGACAACCAGGTCAAATATGTTGCTGCGATCCTGAAGCTCAGCGACTGCATGCGCACCGTCTTCAGCTTCAGTGATTTTTTCAATGCCCAGGTTTTCCAGCATCTGGCGGACAAATCGACGAGACATACGGCTGTCATCGACGACCAGGACGGACAGATTTTCGTTTTCTTCCCGGGTATCTTCGCTGGCGCTGGTATCTGTTTCGGTCAGGTAGTGCAGGGTGCTGCGCAGGGCAATGGCCAGTTCATCGGAGGAGAACGGTTTGGGTAATATGCCTATTGCACCGGCCTGGCGAATAGGTTCGAGGTACCTGTAATGCGTTTCTGAAGATATCAGGATAAAGGTGATTGTCGCGAGGTCTTCATCTTCACGCATCATGCCGACCAGTTCTGTGCCGGTCATATCTGGCAGATGCATAGAGGAGACTACGATGTCAGGAGTCTGGCTGCGCATGGCTTCAAGCGCGCCAGCCGCTTCGGTGAACTCTTCGATTTTCTCAATGCCGTGGTCGCGCAAACGATCAATGATGATTGTGCGCTGAACATTGGATGGCTCGATCACTATTACGAGCAGGTCATTCAGATCCATATTCGGTCTACTTTCCTGAAATTTCCCGTGTACCTGTTGGGTCAGTTGCGTCTGAGCGACAACACCAAATTCTCTAGTCCCTTATGATGACAGGCCCGCTACCGTATTAAAAGTAGCAAAGTAGAATCGAGACCAGGATTTAAACATACTTTGTTTAAATAATAGACTAGATGCGTCTATATGCTGTCATTACAGCTCTGTATAGCAGAGCTTTGACGATAACGCACTATTACATATGTTTGAATTGCGGGTTGTTTGATTCGATTCAAGCGGTGTTCTGAACTCGTTGACCTGTATCAGTCTGGCTACATTCAGCGGTTTTCGTCATCACTGCACAAGCGTAGCATCAGTTGTAGATTAACGCAGTGACAGGACAGTTATGGCTCCGAACGGAAACGCACTTTTAACCCGTGCTCAGATTTTGGAAGCGGCGGTTGATATTATTGCTGAAAGTGGGCTTACAGCGCTGACAGCGGCAAATCTTATTAAACATGCTGGTATCAGTAAGGGTGGCTTATACCATCACTTTAAGCAGATGGATGATGTAACGCTGGCCGCGCTGGAGGTGATGGTCGATCGCTTTATTGACATGCTGGATGATGCTACAGATGAGTCACTTGAGGGGTTTCTTGCCCGTGTAGAATCGAACCTGTTTGACGTTCAATTGCAGAATCGACGTATTACACGTGCGCTATATACGTTTTTTGAGCAGGTGATGTTCAAGCCTATTTATCGCCACTCAATCTCCAGGCTGTTTGCAACCGTAAGGGAGTTGCGGCGACGACAGATTGCGACTGCACGCAAAGATCTTGATGAGCACGAGGTGGATAATCTGCTGTGCTTGCTTGAAACATTCACTTTTGGCTTGTTGATGCGGCATCATGTGGACGAGAAGGAAATGATGGCATCAGAACGTGAGCATTGGGCTCAATTCTCGGCAATGCTGTTACGCTCAGTGTCAGCGGCTCCGGTTGTTGTCACTACAGATCTTGAGCCGATGGCTTGTCATGCCTGAG
>JAIBDV010000316.1 GCA_024686055.1 Neptuniibacter sp. | reverse complement strand
GTCATCCCGTCAACATCGGCCTGCAACTCTGCCAGCTGTTCAGCTGCAACCGCTGGGACTGCAGCGACTGTCGCCGGGCTGGCTCCATCGTCGTAGGCTTTTTTCGCCTCATCCGCTTTGGCCTGCAACTTGGCAACACCGGCTTTCATCTTCTCAGCCGCCGGGCTTTCATTGGCGATGGCGGTATCCAGTGCCGCCTGAGCTTTGGCGACTTTCGCCTGCGCCGCGTCCCAGTCAGCTTTGAGTTCAGCCAGCTGCTCAGCGGAAATTGCAGGGGCGGTAACCGGGGCGGCACCGCCAGACTCGGCAGTGTCATACGCCGTCTGCGCCAATTCAGTTTTCGCCTGCTGTTCGGTCAGTCTGGCCTGCAGCGCGGCAATATCACCTTCGCCGCTATCCTGTGCTTTAGCCAGCGCTTTTTCCGCCTGGCGCAGCTTGGTACGTGCCACCGCAGCGTTGGTTTTCAGCTGTTTCAGATCCAGTACCGGGGCCGGTGCAACAGCCGCCGGGTTCAGCGCTGCGTCGTAAGCCTGCTGAGCCGCATCAGCTTTAGTCTGTAGTGTGGCGACCGTCTGGGTCAGTGCTTCAACACCCTCCAGTCCTTTGTTTTCGGCGTTTTTCAGCGCCTTCTCGGCCTGGCGAAGCTTGGTCCGGGTCACTGCCGCAGCGGTTTTCAACGCCTTGATATCGGTCACTGGCGCAGCCGTATCAGCGGTTGCCGCAGGTTTGGCGGCATCGGCTTCCAGCTTATCTTTTTTCACTGCCTGGGCTTTAACTGCTGCTTCAGCACGCTGTTTACGGCGCGCTTCTTTTTCGGCAACTTCCGCTTCCTGGCGAGCAACGCGGGCTTCAAAACGCTTCTTGGCGTGGTCAGCCTTACGCGCCTCAGCTTCGTCCTTACGAATTTCTGCCTTGGCAAAACGGTAATACTGCACCAGCGGAATTTCCGATGGGCAGACATACGAACAGGCACCACATTCGATGCAGTCGAACAGGTTATGGTTCTTTGCTTTATCGAATTCACGGCCCTTGGCAAACCAGTGCAGCTGCTGTGGCAACAACTCAACCGGACAGGCCTGCTCACACTGGCCACAGCGGATACAGGACTGGGCCGGATTGGCTTCGGGCATCTCTTCCCAGGTCGCCGCAATCAGACAGTTGGTGGTTTTGGTGATCGGCAGTTCATCGTCGTTAACGGTGAAGCCCATCATCGGCCCGCCCACCACCAGCCGCGCCAGCTGGTTCTCTTTCAGATTGGCCTGATCCAGCAGATCCACAAACGGCGTGCCGATGGCAACCTCCATGTTGTGGGGCCGGGCCAGGGCATCACCGGTCATGGTCACCACACGGGAGATCAGCGGTTCGCCATGGGCCACTGCCCGGTGAATCGCGACAGCGGTGCCGACGTTCTGGCAGACAATACCGACGTCGGCCGGAATGCCACCGCTGGGCACTTCCACCCCGGTCAGCAGTTTAATCAGCTGTTTCTCACCACCGGAGGGGTATTTAGTTGGCACCACCACCACATCAATGTTGTGGCGATTCCCCAAAGCAGCCTGCTGTAGCGCACGGATCGCCTGGGGTTTGTTATCTTCGATGCCGATCATCACATGGCTCGGCTTGAGCATATGACAGATCACTTCGATGCCAGCAATTACCTGATCCGCACGTTCACGCATCAGCATATCGTCGGCAGTAATATAGGGCTCACACTCAGCCGCGTTGATCACCAGGGTGTTGATAATATGATGATCACCCACGTGCAGCTTCACATCAGTCGGGAAGCCCGCGCCACCCATACCCGCCACGCCTTTGCCGCGAATAAAATCGGCCAGATCATTGCTGTTAAGGCTGCGAAAATCTTCCAGCCCGGCATGGGGCACCCATTCATCCAGGCGGTCGTTTTCAATCTCGATACACAGCGCATCCATGCCAGAGCTGTGCGCTACCTGCATCATGCCGACAGCCGTTACGGTGCCCGATACCGAGGCGTGAATCGCCGCACTGAGGCGCCCCCCCGGCTCGGCAATCAGCTGACCTTTAAGTACCCGCTGGCCGACGGCAACCAGTGGCTGGGCCGGTGCACCAATGTGCTGCTGTACCGGCAGGCGCACCGTTTTAGGCACGGGGCCTGGCTGGATCGCCAGTCCGGTAGACTGCTGTTTATTCTGCGGCGGATGGATACCACCATGGAACGCAAACACCTTACCCATCAAGCGGCTCCTTCGTGTACAGCACCACGGCGGTCGGTGGCGATCAGTTCAACGCCGGGCTTCGGCTGATCCCACTTCCAGCTGGTCAGCGTGGTTTCAATCGGTAACATATCAATACAATCCACCGGACAGGGCTCAACACACAGATCACAGCCAGTACATTCCGAGGTGATGACGGTGTGCATCTGCTTCGCCGCACCGAGGATGGCATCGACCGGGCAGGCCTGAATACATTTGGTACAGCCGATACACTCGTCTTCACGGATATAGGCGATGGATTTGATCGGCTCTGCTGCGCCCTCTTCGGCGTCCAGCGCCATCGATTCAATGTCCAGCAGGCCTGCCAGTGCATCGACCGTGCCCTGACCACCCGGCGGGCATTTGTTGATCACATCCCCCTCAGCGATCGCCTCCGCGTAAGGGCGGCAACCCGGATAACCACACTGGCCACATTGCGTCTGCGGCAGCAGGCCGTCGATTTCATCAACCAGCGGATTGCCTTCGACTTTAAACCGAATCGACGCGTAACCCAGGATCAACCCGAACGCCGCGCCCAGTGCCACCAGCACCAGCACGGCGAGAAATACCAGATTCATAACAACTCCCTGCTTAGAACTGCACCAGACCGGTGAAACCCATAAACGCCAGCGACATCAACCCGGCGGTCACCATACCAATGGCAGAGCCGCGGAACGGCCCCGGCACATCGGCTACCGCCACCCGCTCACGAATGGCGGAAAACAGCACCAGTGCCAGTGAGAAACCCACCGCTGCACCAAAGCCATAGACGATGGATTCCATAAAACCGTTCATTTTTTTGATGTTCAGCAGCGCCACACCCAACACAGCACAGTTGGTGGTAATCAGCGGCAGGAAGATACCCAGTACTTTATAAAGCAGCGGGCTGGTTTTGCGTACCACCATCTCGGTGAACTGCACCACAGCGGCAATAACCAGAATAAAGGAAATGGTTCGCAGGAAGCCCAGATCAAGCGGTTCCAGCAACCAGGTGTACACCAGATAGCTGCACACCGATGACAGTGTCAGCACAAACGTGGTGGCCAGCGACATCCCCATCGCTGATTCCAGCTTGTTGGAGACGCCCATAAACGGACACAGGCCCAGAAACTGGACCAGGACAAAATTGTTAACCAGCACAGTGCTGATCAGAATAAGCAGATATTCGGTCATAACATAAGCCACATCGTCGGGGGCGACCGACCCCTTACCTTATCTCGGGCCTGGTAGCAGCCTGAGCTGTGCTTGCGCATAGTCAGGTTTTACAACCGAAGGCACCATATTGTTAAATTAGCAGAACCTGATATAAAAATTTCGAACCGCTAGATTTTACCGGAATATTTCTATTCCGCTATAGGGCCACCCATGACGTGCCTCAATGACCACCGCCCCGCCGGTTTAGCCTGACGAGCAGGAGAAACCGGAACGGGGCGGTGAGCAGATCAGCGTGCAGCGAATTGCGGGCCGAAGCCCGCGCACCTAATCAGATCAGTCCGCGTGTACGCAGCAGGTTCAGCAGCTGGTCTATCTGCTGGCCCGGCGTGGCGTTCAGATCAATCTGACCGTCACCACCGCCTGCTGTGAGTGTTACGTTCACTGCGTGATCTCCGTTCACACTGTCCAGATCGGACAGCACCAGCAAACCCTGCTGATTCAGTAGTGTTGCAACTGTTTGCGCTGTTGATGCCAGCGCGCCCAGTGATTCTTTATCCAGCACCGCCACCGCATTGCTGTTATTTACCAGCGCCAGCTCGGCACCATACAGCAGATGGGCGCGTTGTTCTTCACTACCACCGCTCAGCAGTACCGTTGCAGGCTGCTGACCAAAGGCCGCCGCCTTCTCTGCTTTGCTCACCTGAGGTGCGCTGTGGAAGGTATCATCCGCATTGCTAGCGCCCAGGCGGCCCTGGTTGATCATGCCCGCAGCAACCGTCGCATTGCTCAGACGATCGACCACGATGAACGAACCGGTACCTTTAAGCAGCTGGTACGGATCAGCAACAACCGGCTGTTCGAGCAGCAGCTCGACCCGTGCAAT
>JAIBDV010000256.1 GCA_024686055.1 Neptuniibacter sp. | reverse complement strand
TGATCGTCTGGCTTCTGTTTGGCTTTATGGGGGCCTCGTACTATCTGGTGCCGGAGGAGTGCGATCGCGAGCTGCACAGTCCATTGCTGGCCAAGGTTTTGTTCTGGGTGTTTGCTGCCGCAGGCGTGGCGACCATTCTGGGTTATCTGCTGGTACCGTATGCGCAGCTGGCTGAGATCACTTACAACAACCTGTTGCCGACCATGGGGCGTGAGTTCCTGGAGCAACCGACCATTACCAAGATCGGAATTGCGGTGGTGGTACTGGGCTTTATCTACAACCTCGGTATGACCATCCTCAAAGGCCGCAAGACCGTTATCAATATGGTGTTGATTACTGGCCTGATCGGTCTTGCGGTGTTCTGGCTGTTCTCGTTCTACAACCCGGATAATCTGGCGCTGGATAAGTACTTCTGGTGGTTTGTGGTGCATCTGTGGGTTGAAGGTGTGTGGGAACTGATCATGGGCGCGATCTTAGCCTTCACCTTGATCAAGGTCACCGGTGTTGACCGCGAAGTGATCGAGAAGTGGTTGTACGTGATCATCGCCATGGCACTTATCTCCGGCCTGATCGGCATGGGCCACCACTACTTCTGGATCGGCCCTGGCGAATACTGGCTGTGGCTGGGCTCTATCTTCTCCGCCATCGAGCCGATTCCGTTCTTTATGATGGTGATGTTTGCCTTCCGCATGGTGCGCCAGCGTCGCCACCAGCACGGCAATGAAGTCGCCACTCTGTGGGCACTGGGCACCGCGGTAATGGCCTTCCTGGGTGCGGGCGTCTGGGGCTTTATCCACACCCTGGCACCGGTCAACTACTACACCCACGGCAGCCAGATTACCGCGGCCCACGGCCACCTGGCCTTCTTCGGCGCTTACGCCATGGTGGTGATGTGCATCATCTCCTACACCATGCCGATTATGCGCGGCCGCCCACAGGGCAACACCGCCACCGCACAGAAGCTGGAACGCTTCGCCTTCTGGGCCATGTGCAGCAGCATGCTGGGCATTACCCTGGCGTTAACCGTCGCCGGTGCCTGGCAGGTTGCCCTGCAACGTCTGCCGGAAGTTGGCGCACTGAGCTTTATGAATACCCAGGCCAAACTGGTGCCGATCTTCTGGGTTCGTGAAGCCTTCGGGGTGCTGTTCTTCCTCGGCCTGCTTGCCTACCTGAGCAGCTTCTTTGTCAGCGGTGCCCGCACCGTGCGCACCGTTGCCGTCGCTGAGCAAAGCACTGAACAGGCGGCGAAGAAAGTCTGTTGCGGCAGCTGTAGCTGAGCCCTGATGCGTTAAGGAGTTCACCCTCGTTCAACACGCCTTAGGCCGATGGACTGGCCCCGGGCCGCACTTACCCACAGGATCGAGTGCGGCCCATTTTTTACAAAATAATCAAGATCATACAGATACATAGCAACGCCTTAACTCAGACCCGAACGACACTTATCCCTGTTTAACCAGCCACCCCACGAGGTCAGTAATGGAAGAATTTGTCGGCAACATCTGGCATCGCTTTATCAGCCGCCAGAGCGCCACAGCCTTTCCTGCAGCGGCCGTAACGCTGGAGCCGTTACTGCCCCAGCTGGCACCGTTCTTCCGTGCGCTGGGCGGCCCGGCAGGCCTGCAACTGGAAGGGGCTGAGCCCCGTCCGTTTCGTGCGCCACGCCGGTTGATGCAGAAGCTGGCGGGCAGCCATACCCGTTTCGCCGTTTGCTGGCAGGACAGCCGCAGCCTGCGCCTGCCGCCGGTGATTGCCCAGTTTGATAGTCCGGCTCTTAACGAAGCACTCTACTTCTGGCTGACCGCGCTGGCCGCCCAGCAACCACGGCTTGAGCACTGGTTTGAAGACAATCAGCGTGCCACCGCCACATTGCTGAAAAAGCGTCCGGGCCTGGCACGCAGTTACGATGCACTGTTGGTGGCAACGCTGCAGCAGCGCCAGCAGCTGATGCTCGACGACGCTGCGCTCGACCGGGAACAGGCAATCCAGCAGGCCCTGACCAGCCCCGGCAGCATCAGCACCCTGCCGCGTGCCCCGGGTGACCCGTTACCGGTGCCACTGTGGCTCTATCCTGCACCCTTGCATGCCGTATCGGTGGCCGCCGAGGATCAGCTGGATACCCCGGATGGCAAGGGCTCCGCACCCGCCGAGCAATTACAGCAACCCCGTAAACAGGCGCGACGGATTGATGATCGTAAAGAAACTGATGGCCTGATGATTTTCCAGCTCGAGGCGCTGTTTACTCGGGTTGAACATGTCGAGCTGGACCGGGTGCAGGAAGAGGATCTGGACGATGAGTCCGGCCCAGAGGATCTGGATATCATCACCCTGTCGCGTCAGCGCCGTGCCGGTGCTGGCAAGCTGAAATTTGATCTCGACCTGCCCGCGCCGCAATACGATGAGCTGCCGCTGGGCGACGGTATTCGTCTGCCCGAATGGGACTACCGCCGCCAGCAACTGCGCCCCGACTACTGCCTGCTGCAGCCCATGTTGGCGGATGACGCCCTGCCTGCGGCCCTGCCAGATCATCTGCAAAGCCCGGCCCGTCGGCTACGCAACCGTTTCAGCAGCCTCAAACCACAACGCAGCTGGCTGCGCAGGCAACCCCAGGGTGAAGAAATCGAACTGGACAGCTGGCTCGATCATCTCACCCAGCCCGGTCGCAGCAGCGAGCCGGTGGCCTGCTTTCGCCAGCGCCAGCCCGTTGAGCGGGATCTGTCCTGTCTGCTGCTGGCCGATATCTCGATGTCCACTGATGCCGGTATCAACGCCGATCAGCGAGTGATTGATGTCATCCGCGACAGCCTGCAGCTATTCGCCGAAGCCCTGAGCGCCAGCCGCGATCAGTTTGCCATTTATGGCTTCTCTTCCATTCGTAACAAACAGGTGCGCTATCACCTGCTGAAAAATTTTAACGAGCCTTACGCTGACCCGGTGCGCGGTCGTATTCAGGCCCTCAAACCGGGTTTTTATACCCGGATAGGTGCTGCAATCCGTCAGTCGACTGACATTCTGCAACGCCAGCGCAGCCAGCAAAAACTGCTGCTGATCATCTCTGATGGCAAACCCAACGATATCGACCACTACGAAGGCCGCTACGGCATCGAAGACACCCGCCAGGCCATCCAGCAGGCCCGCAAAGCCGGGCTGCAGCCGTTCTGCGTCACCATTGACGAACAGGCTGCCGATTACCTGCCTTACCTGTTTGGTGACCGTGGCTACGCCGTGGTCAGCGATCTGAGCCGCCTGCCGACCCTGCTGCCAAAACTGTACCTGAACCTGACCCACGCCCACTGACAGGACATCACCATGACCACACAACGCCCCTATCTGCCCCAGCATAACGAAATTGAACTGTTCCAGTGTGCCGCCAGTAACCAGCTGCCAGTGTTGCTCAAAGGCCCCACCGGCTGCGGCAAAACCCGCTTTGTCGAACATATGGCCGAGCAGCTGAGCCGGCCGCTCTACACCATCGCCTGCCACGATGACCTGACCGCCGCTGACCTGGTGGGCCGTCATCTGATCGGCGCAGAGGGCACGTACTGGCAGGATGGCCCGCTGACCCGCGCCGTGCGTGAGGGTGCCATCTGTTATCTGGATGAGGTGGTCGAGGCCCGTAAAGACACCACCGTGGTGTTGCACCCGCTGTCCGACCATCGTCGGCAGCTGCCGATTGAGCGCACCGGTGAGCGGCTGCAGGCCCACCCGGATTTTATGCTGGTGATCTCCTACAACCCCGGCTATCAGAACCTGATGAAAGGGCTGAAACCCAGCACCCGCCAGCGTTTTGTTGCCATGAGTTTTGATTACCCGGATGCCGAACACGAAATCGTTATCGTCTGTCAGGAATCCGGGCTGGAAAAACACACCGTCAGCACCCTGGTGGCGCTGGGCAACGACCTGCGGCGGCTGAAAGACCATGACCTGGAAGAAGCCGCCTCCACCCGGTTGCTGATCTACTGCGCCCTGATGATCAAAAGCGGCACCCCGGCCCTGCAGGCCTGCCGCGCCTGCCTGGCCCAGCCACTGACGGACGACAGCGAAACCCTGGCCGCCATCGACCGGCTGATCTGCAGTTATTTCTGAGCTCAGGCCCTGTAAACAATCGCCAGCAAGCTGGCTCCTACAGCAGGAATGCCAGCTGGGTAGCAGCGACGGGACGTCGCTGCTACAGGAGAAGCACACTGTAAGCGGGTAGAAAAATAACAAACGGAGTGAGTAATGACTATCGCTGTACAGCCTGATATACCAAACTATTCAATCGACGATCGTACGCCCGGCAGTATCGCGGTGTGGATTCTGATCTATGCCGAACTGACCGAGTTTGCGCTGTTTTTTCTGGTTTATCTGATCACCCGCGCCCACAACCCCGAGCTGTTCAGTGCAGGCCCGGCACAGCTTAATACCGCTGCCGGTATCGCCAATACTCTGGCGCTGATCACCAGCAGCTTTTGCATGGCCCGTGCTATGGCTGCTATCCGGCGGAATAATCCGCAGCGTTGCATGCACTGGCTGTGGCTGACGCTGGCCTGTGCTGCCACCTACTGCGGTATCAAGGGCTGGGAGTATCTGTGGAACAGCGCCCACGATGTTTACACCCGCAAGAACCTCTATTTCACCCTGTATTACTACCTGACCTTCAATCACCTGCTGCATGTGCTGATGGGTATGGTGATTATTTCATGGATGCTGTTTCGTACCCGGCTGGGCAGCTACAGCGCCACCGACCATGAAGGGCTGGAGAACGGGGCCTGCTACTGGCATATGATCGATCTGGTGTGGATTATCATCTTTCCACTGATCTACGTACTGGGCTGACCTGGGAGTCGCACAATGTTGACCTTATCCGACAAACACAGCTGGTACGCCCTGCTCGCCCTGACCCTGAGCAGTGCGCTGATTGCTGAAACGACACGGCCGGAGTGGGGGCTGATGCTGTTTGTCTGCGCCACCGTGGCGCTAAAGGGTCTGGTGGTGATTGATAACCTGATGGGACTGCGCCACGCCCATGTGGCCGTGCGGCGACCCATGCGACTCTATTTTGTTGTGCTGGCCCTGCT
>JAIBDV010000405.1 GCA_024686055.1 Neptuniibacter sp. | reverse complement strand
CTGAGCGAAGCATTTAAGGTTGCCCCTCAAGCCCGCCAGGTGCAATGGCCACCGGGATTACATCACAGCTACAGCAATGCCGGTGCAGGCTATGCCGGGCGGGTGCTGGAACAGGTGACGGGCCAGCCATGGGACCGCTGGGTCGCCGATAATCTGCTCGCACCTCTGCACATGTCGGATTCCGGCACCGAGTACAGCGACCAGCTGCAACAGCGGCTGGTCACCGGCTACGATACCGACCGCACCACGCCTATCCCCTACTGGCACACTCTGTTTCGGCCTTTCGGCGCGCTTAATACCAGCGCCGCAGATTTCAGTCAGCTATTGAAGCTATTGATCAACCGGGGCCAGTATGAAGGCCAGTCGCTGCTGAGTGCGGAACAGATTCAACAGATGGAGCAGCCACAATCAACCCATGCTGCCAAGCTGGGCCACGACTATGGCTATGGTGCCGGGATCTATCGCTGGTATCGCAACGGTAAGTTGCTGCTCGGTCATGGTGGCGATGGTGATGGCTACCTGGCCCACTTTGCCTACAATCCCGATAGTCAGCGCGGCATGTTTGTAGTGATTAATGCTTACCACTACCGCGCCTTGCAGGCACTGCGCGCGCCACTGGAAAACTGGGTCACTGCACCGCTAGCCACACCCGACATTGACGCACAGCCGCTGACCACCGAGCAACTGGCCCCGCTGATCGGCCGCTGGCAGGCAGTCACTTCACGCTTTACCGGTCGTCAGCATCAGCCTGCCACACTGACAACGCGCATACAAAATGGTCAGTTAAGTTATATCGAGGGAGGACGGAGCACCGCACTGCTTGCCATCAGCGAACGGCGTTTCAGAACCGCAGAGGATGGCGCTGCTACGCATATATTCTTTGTCGACAAGGGGGAAATGTACTGGCAGAGCGACCTGGGAAATTACCGACGCCTGCCCTGAGCAGCCAGCGTCGGGGGCCTGATATTACGGTTTAACGTCGTCCAGGGTATGGGCGAACTCTTCGATGGCGCTGACCACACTCTGTGCCTTGCCACGAATATCAAGCATCACTTCACCGGCTTCATTGACCATCCCCAGGCCACTCTCAGCCAGCTCCAGGCTGGATGACATGGTGGACACCGCCTGCTTGGCCAGATCATTATTTTTCTTCACCACATCGGTGATTTCTGTGGTGGAGTCACTGGTACGGGCCGCCAGCTGGCGCACCTCATCAGCAACCACGGCAAAACCACGCCCGGCTTCACCGGCACGGGCCGCCTCAATCGCCGCATTCAGGGCTAGCAGGTTAGTCTGCTCGGCAATACCCTTGATGGTACTGACGATGGAGCCAATCTGTTCAGACTGGGCATTCAGTGCTTCAATATGATCGGAGGCCGCACGGGTGGTATCTGCCAGTTCGCTCATCAGGCTAACGGCTTTCTGCACCGCCTGTTCACCCTGCTGGGTGGTCTCATCGGTGGTCACCGAAATATCATACGCCATGCGGGCCGCTTCAGATTCCGCCGCCTGGCGGTTCACCTTGGCCGTAATATCGGTAGCAAACTTGACCACCTTGGCCAGTTTATCATTCGAATCAAACACCGGGTTATAGGTGGCTTCCAGCCAGATCACATCACCATACTTGTTCACCCGTTTAAACTGGCCAGCAATATACTCGCCCCGGTTCAGACGCTGCCAGAACTGGCTGTATTGCTGGGAGTTCACCTCATCCGAGGTACAGAACATCCGGTGGTGCTTGCCTTTGATGTCATTGAGCATGTAACCGGTGGTCGACAGGAAATTGTCGTTAGCCACCAGAATATCGCCCTGCAGATTAAACTCGATCATCGCCATCGAGCGGTCGATCGCATTGATAATGCTGGTCTGACGCTGCGTCTTCTCCATGCGCTCAGTGACATCAGAGGCAAATTTGATCACGCTGTCCAGCTTACCATCAGCACCAAACACCGGGTTATAACTGGCCTCAAGCCAGACCGTCTGACCCTGTTTATTGAGCCGTAGATAGCGCCCTGAGGAATAATCACCCCGGTTCAGCTTCTGCCAGAAATCACTGTACTCTGCGTTGCTGGTGTAGGAGGGTTCACAGAACATCCGGTGATGCTCGCCCTGAATATCAGCCAGGCTATAGCCCATCAAACGAAGAAAATTATCATTTGCCGTTTTTACCCGCCCATCCGGGGCAAACTCAATCACGGCCATGGAGCGACTGATAGCAGTAAAACGAGCTTCACTCTGTGCCAGAGCGGCCTGACTGTCAGCTAGCTGCTTTTTAATTCGAGACGAAAACATAAGTGCTCCAATGCACAAGATAAAGTATCAGTGAACTCTGCCTGCGCAAGGGCGGAACCGGGGTGGTATCGCTAGCTCAACAAACTGAGTGGTTGATGGACGCGGACGCTACAGCACTTTTCCAGACCGGAGGTAACCAGGCAGAGGCATTTCTGGTGGGAACTGAAAACAGCGTCATGATCGGTCGTATATATAATATGGCTACTTTTTAATTAAGCCGATAAGTCTACGCTGCAGGGAATTTTTCGTACATGCACAAAAAGTAGGTAATTGTACTCGGTGGTATATCATGACCGGCCCGCAGCCGGGAATTTCTCCCCCGCCGCACGCCCGTCTGGGCAGCAATCAGAACCAATCCATGCTGCGTTATTCCGGCACTGGGCCTGAAACCCGTTTGAAATAATTACTATG
>JAIBDV010000317.1 GCA_024686055.1 Neptuniibacter sp. | reverse complement strand
GTGTTGTCGGTTCAGCGAGCCTCCAGGCCCTGAAAAATCAGCAGCAGGCTGTCGAGTCCTTGTTGCATCTGTGCCAGGGTGTAGCCGGCAAAGCCGATGACCAGCCCCTGTTGCCCGGTGCCATTGGCGTAGTAGCGCGACAGGGCACGGATTCCCAGGTCCGATTGCTGGGCCTGGTCACAGATCTGGCAATCATTGTAGCCGGCAGGTAGCCGGTATACGGAATGCATGCCGCCATCGGCTTCGACCCGCTGCAACTGATCGCCGAAACGCTGCTGAACCTGAGTGTGTAACTGGTCTCGGCGTTGCTGGTAAAGCTTGCGCATCCGCCGCACATGGCTGCTGAACTGACCGCTGGCCATAAACCCGGCCAGTGCCATCTGTGGCAATAGCGGCAGGCCGCCGTCCATATAGCGACGGGCAGTGTGGAACGGTTCAACCAGGCTGGGCGGTAATACCAGATAGCCGAGCCGGATTGAGGGGTGCAGAATCCGGCTGAACGTGCCGGTGTAGATAACACAGTGCTCGCCACCCAGCCCCTGCAAGGAGGTTAATGGTGGGCCGTCAAAGCGAAACTCACTGTCGTAATCATCTTCAATCAGCCAGCCTCCGCAGTGCTGCGCCCAGCTGAGTAACGCCAGCCGCCGCTCCAGGCTCAGTGTATGGCCCATGGGATGGTTACGTGAGGGGGTGAGCATCGCAACCCGTGCATGAGGGGCTTGCGCCAGCCCATCCTGCAGCCGGAACCCCTGATCATCGATGGGTACGGAGACCTTACGTGCGCCAGCTGCTGTAATCGCGCCATCGACGCCCTGATAGCCCGGATCTTCGATCAGTACCGGCTCACCTTCATCGAGCAGCAGTTTCAGCGCCAGATACATCCCTTGCTGGGAGCCTGCACTGATCAGCACCTGATCGGCACTGCACGTTACGCCGCGTACCACCTGCAGGTAGCTGGCGATCTGTTCTCTTAATTCATCAGAGCCCAGCCGATTAATCAGTGCAGTATGCTTCATCTGCCGGGCCGCCGCCGTGACATGGCGTTGCCATTGCTGCCAGGGAAAGCTCTGCACGCAGGGCCGGGCGGGCTGCAATAAGTGTCCTGTCGCTGGCGGGTTACTGTTATTGAGCTGCAATAAGCGCTGGGCTGTTTTTGACAGCCGGGGCGGGGTTATATGAGCGCCAGCTGTCGCGCCTGATACTGAACGGGCAGGTGAGGCTTCTGGCAGGCGCTGGGACACAAACGTCCCCGCACCATGGCGAGTCTCCAGATAGCCTTCGGAATGTAGCATCTCATAGGCGGTTTTGACCGTGTTACGAGACAGGCTCAGTGCGCAGCACAGCGGGCGGGTGGCAGGCAGCCGTGTGCCGGGTGAAAGTTTACCGCTCAGAATGGCCTGTTGAAACGCACGAAACAGGCGCTGGTATTGCGGGCCTGTGTGGCTGGCATGCAGAAAAGGCAGGAACAGGGCGGTAGAAAAAGTTGGCTGGGTCAAAGTGGGCCTGCTAGTTAACGTTTGCTGGAGTCTGCCATGAATTCAGCTGGTCGGGGCTCCGACTGCCAGGCACTGCCTTTGTCGCCGCTGAGCCTGAAACCGAGGTGATTCAGCGGGTGGGATACAAGGTCCGTTCCTGCTCGCTATTGAGGTTGTAAAAGGCATCGCTATCACTGCATTCAATCAGCTGGTGGGGGTGTTGTTGATACCAGGCTCGAACTTTGGCATTACCTTCGGCCAGCCAGGCGGCCAGGTCGGCTTTATAGCAGCAGGGGATCACCACATGCAGTGGCTGCCAGCCGTCGGCGGTGCGGGCGATGGTGATTTTTTCCGGTGCCAGGCGGGCTGCACCCACCAGTTGTTGCAATACGGCCGGAGTGATCTGGGGAGTATCACAGGGCAGCACCAGTAGATGACTGGCGTTCGCCACGTTCAAGCCGCTGAGTACACCATGTAGTGGCCCGGCAAAGTCAGGCTCCGCATCTTCCACCACACGATCAGCCAGCGCCTCATAGCGGGGATGATTGCGATTACAGTTGATAATCAGCTGGCTGACCAGCGGCCGTAGCGGGCTGATACTCCACTCAATCAGAGTTTTACCCGCCAGTGACTCCAGCCCTTTATCAACGCCACCAAGGCGGGTTGCCCGACCACCGGCCAGGATCAGGCCATCGAGAGAAAAGGCACATTCCGCCATACTGATACCTCAGTTGCATTCAGACAATCACAGACAAACCGTTCGTCCGGCAGAGCATAACGGTTTCTGCCCATCGTCTGTAGTACTCAGCTCAATAGATGGTGTTCGAATTCAGCAATACAGCGGGTCTGTTCGTTCAGCCAGTGCTGAAAGGCGGTTAGTGCAGGGCTGGCTGGCATTGCCGGATTGGTTACCAGTCGATAGCCACAGGGATTGCTGACATGCTGTCGGCCCAGTCGTATCAGTTTGCCAGTATTAACAGCATCCATCACCAGCGAGCTACGGCCCAGCGCAATGCCGTGACTTAATTCTGCCAGTTGCAGGGTCATATTTGACTGGCTGTAGCGGCGGCCCTGGTCCAGTGCCAGCTCCAGCCCCAGTTGATCAGCCCAGTAAGCCCAGCCATCGCGATAGCGTGTTTCCGTCGGGCTGCCATCAAGCAAGCGAGGCAGTTCAAGCAGCAGTTGCAACACACTGTCCTCGTTTAAAGGTAGCTGGTGTTGCCGGGCGAACTCGGCAGAACAGACCGGAAACAGTTGCTCGGTAAACAGCCAGTTTGCATCTGGGGCGTTACTGACGGGCTCATAAGTGATGGCGGCGTGGGCATGATGCAGGCTGAAATCGAGCGGATTGCCGATGGCGTTTACGGTGAGCTCCAGTTCCGGCCAGGCCTGTTCAAAGCTCATCAGCCGGGGGAACAGCCAGCGAATAGCAAAGCCGGGTAACACAGAGATCACCAGCTGGTTCTGCCGCTGTTTACGTTTTTCGACTTCCACCACCTCGGCGATATGTCCCAGTCCATCGCGTACCGCGTGCACCAGTGTTTCACCGGAGGGGGTCGCGACAATACTGCGGCCTTCACGGAGAAAGACGGCAAACCCCAGCCGCTGCTCCAGTGATTTGATCTGCTGGCTGACAGCACCCTGGCTGATGCCCAGCTCATCGGCAGCGCGGGTAAAGCTGTTCAGTCGGTAGCAGCTCTCCAGTACCCGGAGGCTTTGAATAGAGGGAATACGAAACATAAAGGATTAGTTCAGCTAATGAATTGGTTAGCAAATACAGATGGGTTGAGTATGCCATAGCAGTTAGCCTGTCGGTCCCGATTGACAAAAATAATATGAACCAACGGAGGGTCCGCTTGTGGGTGAAACCAGAACGGCCAGTTTTCAGCAGGCACTGCTGACATTTGGAGCGATCGTCGCCGTTATTGGCGTGGGTCTGTTCTATCTGAACACCAGCCTGCACAGTCTTATGCTGATATGTCTGCTGATCGCCTCGGTCAGTGCCTGGCGGCTGGGCTACGGCTTTGCTGCGATTCGTGAAGGCATGAATAGCGGTATTCAAGGGGCGATGTCCGCCATCTATATTTTCATTCTGATCGGTGTGCTGATTGCGGCTTTTATTGAAAGCGGCACTATTGCGACGCTGATTTACTATGGAGTTGATTTTGTTCAGCCCTCGGTATTCCTGCCTGCCGGGCTGATTCTATGCAGCCTGATGTCGATTGCCACAGGCACCAGCTGGGGCACCGTTGGTACGGCAGGTGTAGTGCTGATGGGAATCGGCGCAGCAATGAATATCCCGCTACCACTGGTGGCAGGCATGGTGATATCCGGCGCCTGCTTTGGCGATAAGATGTCTCCGGTATCCGATACGACTAACCTGTCGGCGATGTCGTCCGGTACGGACCTCTATGCCCATATTAAAAGCATGCTTTACACCACGGGCCCTGCGTATCTGATTACCCTGGTTGCCTTTTCAGTATTGGGAATGAGTTACGCTGAAAACAGCTTGCCGGTTGAGCAGCTTGAAACGTTGATGGCCGGACTTGAGTCTGTTTATACCATTAGCATTATTAATCTATTGCCGCTGATCGTCATGCTGGTTCTGAGCATGCGCCGGGTATCGGCAGAGCCTGCAATGATGGCCGCTGCAATCACCGCTGTGTTGCTGGGGCTGATCGTACGGGGCCGAGAGCTCCACAGCCGTCTCGAGCGCGGGGATCGCGCTGCCGACCTCGCCCCGCTGTAGGTACGCCATGCCGAGAGCGTGATTCAGATCTGGACG
>JAIBDV010000268.1 GCA_024686055.1 Neptuniibacter sp. | reverse complement strand
GTGCCGGCACCAAGAGTCGAACTCGGGACCTACTGATTACAAGTCAGTTGCTCTACCAGCTGAGCTATATCGGCGTTTCGTTGCGTTCCGCTTCGAAGTGGTGCGTATATTAATGACCACCCCGGGGTAGCGCAACCCCTTTACACAACTTTTTTTCAATTTTTATTGCCGGATAGGCCTTTCGAACTATCCCACTGATCTTATTGGACATTTTCTGATCAAAAGGACCATTAACCTGAATAAAATACGACCAGTCATCCACCTTCAAAGGCATCAGCGTCGGCGATAAGGCCATACTTTTAAAGCGTTCGAGCTGAGCCCGCCCCTCAGTTCGACTCTCAAAGGTTCCGATAACGAACTGCAACCGGCCAGATTCCATCTGACTCTCGGGCACCACCCCCGCCTGATCCAGCTGATCCAGCATACGTAAACGCGCCGCATCCCCGTCCGGCGCCATGACCACCAGCTGATGACCGACAACACGCGGCCTCGACTGCTGATTAATCAACGCATTCTGGCCCCGCTCACTGAAAAAGTTCATGATCCGCTGGGCTGTCATCAAATTATCCGTTGCCCCGATCATAAAACAGGACACTGTCGGCGCTGGCGCCAGCGCCTCGAGCCCGCGCCGAACCGGATCAACCCTGCTGACCAGCTCTGTAGTCGCTATCTCTGCGACCAGCTTGAGCCCCAGTTCATTTCCCTGTGATACTTCAACTGACTCGCTACGCGGCTGAGTCGTGGCATACCAGAACAGTACAATCGCATTCGCCAACATCAGAAACAGAAATAACCAGCGCATCTAAGCAGCCCCTGAAATTAATCCGTTATATCCCGTTTAGCTGGCACTGCGCTGGCCAGCCCGTCCATCACCAGCTCGGCCCGGTAGCAACCGCAGCCACTCAAACGATGGAATAGTTCACCATCGCCACCGGTAATATAAAGCCGGACATTCACCCCAAGCGTTGAGACGATCTTTTCCTGCAGCGCCTGAAACATCAGATTCACTCCCTGCTCAACCGCAGCAGAGGTATGCGTACCAGGCGCACTACTGAAATCGGAGGCAGACGGCTGATCGACCCGTACCTGCGCTGTATTATGCAACAGACTGGCCTTGAGCAACCGCAAGCCCGGCATGATATAGCCCCCCAGATGCTGACCCTGAGCAGACAGGTAATCCACCGTGATCGCACTGCCACAATCCACAATACAGCACGCCTGCTGACAATCTCGCCAGGCCGCCAGCATTACCATCCAGCGATCGACTCCCATTCGAGACGGGTCGGTATAACTGTTACGCACCTCACCCTGAATAGCCTGGGTACGGGCAAAGCCGATTTCCAGCCCCGTCAGGCTCAGCAGCTGCTGCGCCAACGTGGTTTCCACCTGTTCCCCGGCCACCGAGGAGGCACGAATAAACGCCACCCGCTCCGCCAGCCCGACTGGCCAGTGATTCACTGAACGCTCAGCGGTCAGAAAACGTCCGCGCTCAACGACCTGGCCGGTCGCATCCAGCAACCGCCATTTGATAAAAGTATTACCGGCATCCAGCTCCAGAATCATAACGGCCTCAGTGACACCTCGCCGCCATGAAACTGCTGCTCCCCTTCGGCATTCGCCAGTCGCAGAGCACCGCTATCAGTTACCCCCATACAGGCACCACTCTCAATCCGGGAACCCAGCATTACCTGCACCGGCTGCTGCTGCCAGGCATGATAACTTTCCCAGGCCGTGCGATAAGGCGCAAAACCCTGCTGGGCAAATTCAGCCAGCAACGGCACCAGCGTATTCAGGATCTGACCCAGCAGCGCATTACGCGAGACCACCTCACCACCGAGCTGCTGCAAATCAGTCCAGGGCTGGTCAATCCCGGCGGATGCCGGGCCCGGCATATTCACATTCAAGCCGACCCCGATCACCACCTGACAGTCACCGGCTGGGTCACCGGCCATTTCCAGCAGAATACCGGCCAGTTTTTTACCTCGACACAGCAGATCATTCGGCCACTTTAACTGTGGCGTCACGCCTGGCAGCGTCTCCACTGCCCGCGCCAGCGCCAGCCCCACCAGCAACGACAGACCTTCGATGGACGATGCCCCACCCTCAAAACGCCATACCAGCGAAAAGTACAGGTTACGCCCGAACGGACTGACCCACTCACGGCCACGCCGACCTCGCCCGGCCGTCTGCTGTTCGGTCACAAATAAGGCACCATGGGCATTACCCTGCTGACAGGCCTGTAACGCCTGCTGGTTGGTCGAATCTGTCACCATGGTCAGGTTCAACTGATGCAACTGTGCCGCCACCGCATCACTGAGTCCGGCACCAATCAGGCTTTCATCCAGCCTTTCCATCCCACCAGGCAATCGATAGCCCCGCCCTTTAACGCTATAGATTTCCAGCCCAAGGCCTTCCAGTTTGCGGATCTGCTTCCAGATTGCACTGCGGCTGACACCCATCCGTTCACCCAGCTCAGAGCCAGAATGAAACTTCCCGTCCGCCAGAATATCCAGCAACTGCTGACTGCTCATTACGCTTGTTTCCGATCCAGTACAATAAAACTGTAGTTATACGGGTTGCGTTCATCACTGGCGAACGTCTCTCGCCCCAGCTCCTGCCACTCGTCCATGTCAAAACCCGGGAACTGCGCATCCCCATCAACGTCTGCGTGCACCTGGGTCAGGTAAAGCCGATCACAGACTGCCAGCGCCTGGCCGTAGATCTGCGAACCACCAATCACCATTGCTTCGTCCTGGCCCTCTATCACACAAATATTTTCTGCCAGCTCACGCGCCGCCGCCAGGCTCTGCACCACACGAATCCCCTCACGCTGATAACTGCTATCCCGGCTGATCACGATATTGGTACGACCAGGCAGAGGGCGACCAATGGATTCATAGGTTTTACGCCCCATAATAATCGGCTTGGCCATCGTGACCTGTTTGAAGTACTTCAGATCTTCCGGCAAATGCCAGGGCAGCTGATTATTGATACCAATCGTCCGGTTCTCAGCCTGAGCCACAATAATAGCCAGTCGCATCGTATAACCCTCTTTTATACAGATACCGCAGCACGGATGGCTGGGTGGGGATCGTAATTCACCACTTCGAAGTCTTCGAACTGATAGTCAAAAATACTGTCTGGCTTACGCTTGATCAGCAGCTGCGGCAATGTCCGCGGCGTACGACTTAGCTGTTCCTGCACAATCGCCGGATCAGCTATATGGTCGTTATACAAATGCACATCGCCAAAGGTGTGAACGAAGTCACCCACCTCCAGCCCGCACTGCTGCGCAATCATATGAGTCAGCAGCGCATAAGAGGCGATATTGAACGGCACCCCCAGCACATAGTCAGCACTGCGCTGATACAACTGACAGCTCAGCTTGCCATTGGCCACATAAAACTGGAACAGAGTATGGCACGGCGGCAACGCCGCTTTACCCTTGCGCACGTTTTCCTGCGGTCCGACAGACTCATCCGGCAGATCCGCCGGATTCCAGCCACTGATGATCAGTCGTCGCGAATCCGGGTTACGCTTAAGCTGCGCCATCAATTCGCTGATCTGATCAATGGTGGAGCCATCCGGACAGGCCCAGCTACGCCACTGCTTACCGTACACCGGCCCCAGCTCACCATCGTCCAGCGCCCACTCATTCCAGATCCGCACACCACGGTCAGCCAGCCACTGGTTATTGGTATTGCCATCCAGGAACCATAACAGCTCATAGATAATCGATTTAAGGTGCACTTTCTTGGTTGTCAGTAACGGGAATCCCGCCGACAGATCAAAGCGTAACTGGCGACCAAATACCGAGCGGGTACCCGTGCCGGTACGGTCACCCTTATCGGTGCCGCTGTCGCGAATCTCGCGCATTAATTCCAGGTACTGCTGCATCACTCTCTCCACAAAGACGGCCTCAGACAGCCGGGTACTTCTGTGCTGCCATCATCGCTGGCAGTCATCTTTCATATACAGTCGGGCAATCAGACACCGACACGGTTGTCACGGCGATAGGCCCACCACATCAACAGGGCTCCACCGATAATCATCGGCAAAGACAACAACTGACCTTTAGTCAGCCAGCCAAAGGCGATAAAGCCAATATGGGCATCAGGCTCACGGACAAACTCGACCAGTGAACGGAAGGCTCCATAGAGTACCAGGAACAATCCAGACACCGCCGCCCGAGGTCGTGGCCGGGCAGAATACAGCCAGATCACCATAAACAGCACCACCCCCTCCAGCGCCAGCTGATAGAGCTGGGATGGATGACGCGCCAGGTTATCACCGGCACGGGGAAAGATGACCGCCCAGGGCAGGTCTGCAGGCCGACCCCAGAGCTCGCCACCAATAAAGTTACCCAGCCGCCCGGCACCCAGGCCAATTGGTACCAGCGGGGCAACGAAATCACCCATTTCAAAGAAGCTTTTCTGGTGCTTACGACCAAACAGAACAAAGACCAGCAGCACACCCAGCAGCCCGCCATGGAAGGACATACCGCCCTCCCAGACTGCAAACAGCCAGAGCGGGTCCGCCAGAAACTGGTCGAAGTTATAGAACAGTACGTAACCAAAGCGACCACCGAGCACGGCCCCCATCGCCCCCCAAAACACAAAATCCGAGACCATCTCGGCGGTCCAGCCCGAGCCTGGCTGGCGGGCCCGGTACGCACCCAGCAGGTAGACTGCGCTGAACCCCACCAGATACATCAGGCCATACCAGTGAATCTGCAACGGTCCCAGCGAGATCGCGACCGGCTCTATATTATGTACCCACACGGGTCAGTTCCCCATCAGATTGGTAATCAGCAACCGCGCCCCGACAATGACCAGGAACACCGCAAACATCTTCTTCAATTTTACCCCATCCAGGCTGTGCGCC
>JAIBDV010000278.1 GCA_024686055.1 Neptuniibacter sp. | reverse complement strand
TGGACCGTGAAGGCAAGATGACCGGTAAAACGGCACTGGCACTGGAAACGCTGACGGCAGCCTATGTGGAGTTCTCCGTGGTTGGCGATCCGGCTGCCGAGGGTACACAGGCGTTGTTTAAAGCTGGGTTGGCGGCAACGCATCCCCGTAAGGTATTGCACTTTGAGCAACCGGGACGCTACCCGGATATGCCCGCCGGGGCGATGTTTGTCTGTAACCCGGACCGTTGTTCCATTCCGTTGACTGAGGCGGATCAGGTGCAGGTTACGGCGGATAGCTTCCGGGCGGGGGCGAGCAGTCTGTAACGGGTAGTGATGTAAGAAAAAAGCCCTGCAGCCAGGCTGCAGGGCGAATAACCAGAGATACCGTTAAGTGGGCTTAGACTTCGTTGCGGCCCAGCAGGCGCAGCACCTTATTCAGCTTATCTTTACCGCCAATACTGTCGTAGTAGCGTGGCCAGACAGCCTGAGTGGCTTTCTCAATCCACTCCTTTTCGCCGTTGGCCGGGTCATCAATCACCATGCCTTTTTCAACCAGCCGCTGTTTGATGGCCGCTTCGTTCTCCTGCAGGAATTTTGCACTGTATCGGGTCGCACTGAGACCTGCTTCCAGTACTGCTTTCTGTATTTCCGGTGTCTGTGCCTGGAAGATCGCTTCGCTCATGATCAGCGGTTCGATGGAGAAGATGTAGCGAATATTGGTGACGTACTTCTGCACCGTATCGAATTTCATGGCATCAATGGTGACGTAGGGGTTGTCCTGGCCATCGACGACCTGCTGCTGTAAGGCGGTAAAGGTTTCCGACCAGGCCATCGGCGTCGGGTTAACGCCCCAGGCTTTATAGGTGTCGATCATGATTTCGTTTTTCGGCACCCGGACAATCACATCCTGCAGATCGGCCAGGGTTTTGACCGGTTTTTTCGAGTTGGTCAGCACCCGGAAGCCGGTGTAGGCCCAGCCGACAATGCGGACACCGGCATCACGAACGGTATTCTCAACCAGCTCCTTACCGACCTCGCCCTGGGTGAGTAACTGGGCTTCTTCCAGGCTCTGTATCACATAGGGCAGGGTGAAAATACCGACCGTGGGTGAAAACGGGGTGACGTTATTGATGGCGATGATGGAGAAGTCCAGCGTCCCCAGCGAAGCTTCGGTGACGGTGTCCTGTTCGCTACCGAGCTGGCTGTTCATAAACAGTGCGCCGGTGAACTGATCACCGGTTTTCTTTTCGATCTCTTCAACAAACTTCAGCCCGAACACATGCTGTGAGCTGCCCTGAGAATCCCCTCCGGCGATTTTCCAGCTGGTTTGTGTCCAGGCGCTGCTGGTACTGGCGGCGACCACAACCGTGGCCAGAGAAAGTGCTTTGGTGAGCTTATTTTTATAGTTCATGTAGACCTCAGCCTTCATCGTTTCAGCGAGAATCTGCCGTAGCAGATTGATAAGTGGTACCTGAATAGTTGTTCACGGAGAGATTCGGGTAAATGCAAATAACCAGGTGTTCAGTTGTCTGGACAGGAAACTTTACCTAAGGTGGCTGAACAAGGGCCTATTCCGGGTTGATAGCAGGAGCAGAGGATGAAGCGTGTCAGTCTTTCCGGTCAGGTCAGTGATCTCGACCTGAGGTTGTTGCGAGTATTTCGCACGGTAGTGGAGTGTGGTGGCTTTTCAGCGGCAGAGGTGGAGTTGAACATCGGCCGCTCGGCGATCAGTCGGCTGATGTCGGATCTGGAAACCCGGCTGGATATGCGCCTGTGTCAGCGGGGGCGGGCAGGGTTCCAGCTGACCGACCATGGTCAGCTGGTGTATGAAGCGACGCTTGAACTGCTGGTGGATATGGAGCGCTTTCGGGCCAATATCAACGCTGCGCATAGTCGCCTGGTGGGTGAGCTGGTGCTGGGCCTGACCGATAACATGGTGACGGACCCTAATGTGGCAGTGAGTGCTGTACTGGGCCGTTTTCATCAGCAGGAACCGGGGGTCAGCATTAATTTGCAGATCGGTGCCCCCAATGATGTTGAACGGGCGGTGATTGAAGGGCGGACCAATATTGGTGTGGTACCGGTACATCACCAGCTGCCAGGGCTGAATTACCAGCCGCTGCACCAGGAGGTGTCGCAACTGTACTGCGGGGCAGGCCATCTGCTGGGCAGAGTAGACTTTGGCCAGCCGAGCCTTGATCTGCTGGCTGAACATGATTTTATTATGCCGGGCTATGCCCATTCAGCAGCGCTGAAAGAACGCTTTCCTCAATTGCGGGTGGCAGCCACATCCTACCAGGTGGAAGGTATTGCGACGCTGATCCTCAGTGGTCAGTACATTGGTTTCCTGCCGGTACATTACGCTGCTCAGTGGGTGGAGAAGGGGCTGATGCAGGTTATCCTGCCGGACTCGCTGCAGTATCAGGTGCCGTTCAGTGCCATCACCCGGCGCGATGCACAGCCGAATGTACTGCGTGATGCGTTCCTTTCTGCGCTTCTTGAATCGTAAAAGTTTCCAATAATAGAAACTTAAGATGAGGGGACAGAGGTTTACCCTGTCATGATGGGCTTCGTATAGTCAGTGCTATCTGAATCACCGTTAGCACAGGTATCGCTATGTCCCGACTGTCTGAAAAATTCCAGCCACTGGCTTCTGAATCCGTCCCGCGTTATGCCGGTGTGGCGACGTTTATGCGCTTGCCGTACTACCCACTGGATGAGGTGGAGGGGGCTGATATTGGTATTTTTGGTATTCCCTGGGATGGTGGTACAACGAACCGGCCGGGTGCGCGCCATGGACCGCGCCAGATTCGAGATCAGTCTTCATTGATGCGAAAAGTACATCCTGTATTGGGCTTGAGCCCTTTCACGCTGGCCAACTGTGCTGATCTGGGGGATTGCCCGGTGAACCCGTTACAGATCGAGCCGACGCTGGCGCAGATCGAACAGTTTGTCGATGGGGTGGTCGGTAAAGGCATGATGCCACTGGCAGCGGGGGGGGATCATCTGGTCAGCCTGCCAGTGCTGCGTGCGCTGGCGAAAAAGCATGGCCCGATGGGGATGGTGCATTTTGACGCCCATACCGACACCTGGGATCGTTATTTTGGCGGCTGTAAATATACCCATGGCACACCGTTTCGCCGGGCGATTGAAGAAGGCGTGCTGGACCCTAAGCGTATTGTCCAGATCGGTATTCGTGGGGGGCTGTACAGTGAACAGGACGATGACTGGGGTCTGGCGCAAGGCATACGGGTGATGCGGGTAGAGGAGTTCTATGATCTGGGCGTGGAGAGAGCTTTGCAGGTGGCGCGGGATGTTGTGGGAGATCAGCCTACGTATATCAGCTTCGATGTTGACTGTCTGGACCCGGTGTTCGCGCCTGGCACTGGCACCCCTGAAATTGGTGGCCTGACTACCCATGAGGCCCAGCGGATGGTGCGCGGCTTGCGTGGCCTGAATATGACCGGGGCGGATCTGGTTGAGGTGTCCCCTCCTTTCGATGCCAGCGGTGCAACAGCGCTGGTGGGGGCGACGCTGATGTGGGAAATGCTTTGTCTGATGAGTGAACAGGTGGCAAAACAACGGTAGCGGCTCTATTGGTACAGGCTCCGGTGCTGCCCGTTCATGGGTAGCACCGGTTGGTGATAACTGGGGTTAGTGGCCGGTTCTGAAAGTGGTCAGAGTTTTGTGCATATCGTGAATCTGATCAACCACTTTCTGCGAGATTGTGTTGATATTGTTTGAGCCCTGGTGGGTGGACTCGGCAAGGTCGGCGATGGTGTGGATATTGGTATCCATCTCTGACATCACCTGGGACTGTTCTTCGACTGCAGCAGCAATCTGGGTGCTGAGGTTGTAGATCTCTTCGACACCGTGGTTAGCTTCATCCAGCTGCTGCCTGGCGCTGCGGATACGGGTCATCGTTTCGGTACTTAACTCACTGTTATGTTTCACATTCACAATGGCCTGTTTAGAGGCCTGCTGGATAATATCAATCATCTTATTGATATCGTCGGTGGACTGCCGGGTGCGTGAGGCCAGCTGGCGGACCTCGTCAGCGACGACAGCAAATCCACGGCCATGCTCTCCCGCTCGGGCAGACTCAATGGAGGCGTTTAGTGCCAGCAGGTTAGTCTGATCAGCGATCTCTTTTATTACACCGAGTACTTCACCAATTTCCCGGCTGCTGCTGTCCAGGTGGGTCATGACGTCTTCGGCTTTCCCCATCCCCTCGACGAGTTCTTCAATGGCGTGGGTAGCGGAGCGGATACTATTGCTGGCACTGCTAACGCCCTGCTGGGTGTTATTTGCTGCCTGGGCTGCATGCTGTGTGTTGCGAGAGACATCGGTGATGGTGGAGGTTATTTCGTGGATCGCCGTGGCGGCAATTTCAGTGCTGCGGTTTTGCTCACTCAGGTGTTTGCTATTCTGATCAGACTGTATTTTCAGATCGTGGGCCGCATCGACCAGTACTTTGTTGTGGGCGTGTGCATGGGACAGAATTTCCTCAAACTCTTTCAGCATATAATTGAAGACAGCTGCAATATCTCCGGTTTCATCCTGGGTTGAGATACGGTGCTGTTTGGAGAGGTCTTTATCGGATTTAACCTGCTCGATAAAGTGCCGCAGTAAGAGCAGTGGGGTCGTGACCGATTTTGAAATTACGACAATGACAAAGATGGCCATGGCGGAAAATAGCAGGTTACTGATCAGCATAAGATTGCGGACAAATACTCGGGCTTCCGGGATGATTACCGCGAAATCATGGGAGTTCTGGTAAATGTTGTCGATCTGAGTGCGTAATTGTGTCGTGAGTTGAGCGGTATCCAGATGTTTGTTGTTGTACTTTT
>JAIBDV010000281.1 GCA_024686055.1 Neptuniibacter sp. | reverse complement strand
TAGCCATGGCAGCGTGGACCGGCAGTTTGCCTTTTTCGATGCTGGAATCAGACAGGATCAGGATGACTTTGCCATCGCGAACCGCAGCTTCAGCCTGATCCGTGATCGACTCAACCGCAGCTTTCAGACTGAGCTGTTCTGGATCGTAGTTCAGATTGATGGTGGCAACATCGAAGCCATCTTCTTTGTTGTCACGCAAACGGCGGAACTTGGACGCCGACAGTACCGGCGTGGTCAGAATCACCCGGCGGGCGTGTTCTGGCGTTTCTTCGAAGACGTTACGCTCAGCACCCAGGCAGGTTTCCAGCGACATCACGATCGCTTCACGCAGCGGATCGATTGGCGGGTTGGTCACCTGAGCGAACTGCTGACGGAAGTAGTCGTATGGCGAACGGATACGGGACGACAATACAGCCATCGGCTTGTCGTCGCCCATGGAGCCAACGGCTTCCATACCAGACTCACCCAGTGGGCGGATGACCTGGTCACGTTCTTCGAACGTTACCTGGAACATCTTCATGTGAGTCTTCACTTCGTCCGCGCTCATGTCGCGGAACGATTGTGACTCTTCGTTCAGGTTCATAGTCTGCTCAAGACGCAGACCATTTTCCTTCAGCCATTTTTTGTACGGCTGCGCTTTTTTCAGCCGGTTATCCACATCCTGAGTGTGCAGCACGTCACCGGTTTCGGTATCGATCGCCAGGATCTGACCGGGGCCAACCCGGCCCTGAGCAACAATGTCTTCCGGCTTGTAATCGAATACACCGATTTCAGAGGCGGTACAGATCATACCGTCTTTGGTCATCACCCAGCGCGATGGGCGCAGGCCGTTACGGTCGAGCATACAGACCGCATAGCGGCCGTCGGTCATGACCATTCCGGCCGGACCATCCCACGGCTCCATGTGCATGGAGTTGTATTCGTAGAAGGCACGCAGCTCGGCGTCCATAGTATCGACGTTCTGCCAGGCTGGCGGCACGATCATACGTACGGCACGGTAAATATCCATGCCACCGACCAGCAGGAACTCGAGCATGTTATCCATGGACGAGGAGTCAGAACCGGTGGTGTTTACAATCGGCTGCAATTCGCTGATGTTAGGCAGCGAGGCCGTTTCAAACTTGCTGGCACGGGCCTTGGCCCAGCTACGGTTGCCATCAATGGTGTTGATTTCGCCATTGTGCGCCAGGAAGCGGAACGGCTGAGCCAGTGGCCAGCGCGGTGCAGTGTTGGTGGAGAAGCGCTGATGGTAGGTGACCACCGCGGTTTCCAGTGCCGGGTCTGCCAGATCTTTAAAGAACACCGGCAGATCGACCGGCATGGTCAGACCCTTGTAGGAAATAACCCGGTCAGACAGACTGCAGATGTAGAAGTCTGGATCTGAAGACAGCGCAATTTCCATCTTGCGACGGGCCACGAACAGGCTGATGGCGAATTCACGCGCATCTTTGCCATTCGCATCAATAAACACCTGCTCGATCTGCGGCAGGGCATCTTTGGCGATTGGACCCAGGCAGCTTTCGTCAGTTGGCACTACACGCCAACCCACGGATTTCATACCCTGAGCCGAGATTTCCGCATCTATACGTGTACGGGCCACCTGGGCATGTTCCTCGTCCTGTGACAGGAACACCATACCCACGGCGTATTGTTCGCTCAGCTCGACGCCCAGTGTGTCGCGGGCAACGGCGCGCATGAAGCCATCTGGCTTCTGCATCAGCAGACCACAGCCATCGCCGGTCTTGCCGTCCGCCGCGATTCCCCCGCGGTGAGTCATGCAGGCCAGAGCCTCAATCGCTTTTTCCAGCAGACCGTGGCTGGCCTGGCCCTGCATATGGGCCATCAGGCCAAAGCCACAGTTGTCCTTAAATTCTCCAGGACGATACAGACCTGTAGTCATAAGCCAATCTCACTCACTTGTTGCTTTATAGTGGTATTTAACCCCTTATGGACGCCATCTTCGGGCATCTCCGCAAAAAGGGGGAAGACATCCTACATTAAACCGCCGCCGAGGACAAATTTCATACAATAGTGGTAGTTTTATTTACTGTTTGTAACCACTAACCATCGCCCCTAAACAGTCATTTAAAAACAATAAGTTAGCTTTACAACAAGCACCAGCCATCGTTTAATTGACAGCAATTTCCGGGGCACAGACCAGACAATAAAAGTCTGGCCAAGATCAATATTCCACAAAGAAAAAAGCAAAAAAAAGGCCGCTCAGCTAAGAATAACTGACCGACCTCTGCTCTCACGCAAGAAACCTACTTCTTGCGAATATCTGACTGCACACCACTCACTGTACGCGCCCAGGGCTTAAGGCGGCGCAGTGCAGCGGGCAGGTTTTTCACATCAGCCATCGCAGCGTCACGACTCTCGTAGCGGCCATAGACCACAACATGCCAGGGGCCACCTTTATAGATCGTCGTGAAGTAATAGAAATTACGCTTATCAGCTTGCTTACGGATAAAGTCCAATGCGCTTTTGGCGGCACGGGAACCCTGCAATTGCAGGGTAAACCCCTTGGCCGGCCAGCTCAGCAATTCATCTTCACGGGCAGCAACGACATTACGAGAGACCGCCGGACGCTCTGCTGGTCTGGCTACTACAGGGGCAGCTACAGGTTTTTTCACCACCACAGGGGCTGGCTGAGCAACCACCGCTGGCGGTACCGCCACCGGGCTAGCTGGCGCGGAGGCAGCTGCAATAATTGGCTGTTGAGAGACAACCACCGGCTGCTCTGCTTCGACCTGAACTTGAGGCTGATCCTCCGCTGGTGTCAGCTCAGTAATGACCCGATCAACCGGCAATGGTGGCTGATCAGAGGGTGCAACCAGAGGCTCAGTTAACGCCGTATTCACAGCCCGATTTTCATAGGCTGCCAGCCGCTTCTCCAGCTCAAGCCTGGCACTGCTGCGTTCCTTAACGGCCGGAGCATCAGGCTCAGCAGGTTCATCAACATCCAGGCTTAACTGCATGGACATGCGTGAATCTGCGCTCTGTTCTGCCATGCCGTCACCCATACTGTCCTGAGGCATAAACTGCCAGGCAGCGACGCCGGTAATGGCCACCAGCACTGTGCCAACAATCCCCATCTGCAGCCCCGACAGCGGGAAAGCCCGAGCCGATGACGACGCTGCAGGTGCCACACCCGCCGCTGCCGATGCATTCCCCCCCAGACCCACAGTGGACAGCGGGTCGTTGCTGGCACTGACATTCAGCAACGGTTCCGGCCCCAGCTGAGCAGACGCCGCCTGCGCGGGCATATCCGACAGCGCTAAAGGCGCCGTCGCCATTGCCACCGGCTTACGACCTGCACCCACCTTGCCGGTGTGCATCAGTGTCGTCGCCAGACGGTCAAGCTCGGCGGGCAGGCCACTGGCCTCAGCGATCAGTTTCTGGCGCTGTTTTTCTGGCTGCTTGGCCACGGCGGGGAACTTGCGCTGTAGATAGAGCCCCGCTTCCAGCGGCGTCAGCGGTTCCATCAGCATGCGATGAATCCGGCCAGACTGGGAGGCTGCTAGATGACTGTTGGACAGCAAGGAGCCCAGTAAAGGCGTACCCGCCAACAACAGCTGCGGTGGCTGGCCATCGCCGTGGTGAGCGATCATAAAGTTAAGCAGAATATCCAGCGCTGCCGGGCTCAGATGATGCGCTTCATCCACCGCCAGCACCCAGTGCTGACCAGCATTACGCAGTGCCTGGCCATAGCTGTACAGATATTGCAGGCGAGCACGATCATCACCGCCCTGACGGCTGTGATCCGGGAGTTTGCTTACAATCTGGCTTAGCAGCTCGCTGGTATCGGTGTTCGCACTGAGCGTCACTTCAGTGAGCTTCAGCGTGCTATCGTGCTCTGTGGGCCTAAGCTGCCGTAACAGCGTCGTCTTACCAACCCCGTCAAGCCCTTCCAGCACCAGGGTAAATTCCGAGAAACGGGTCAGGTGCAGGAGTTTATCCACCCACTGCACTCTGGAAGCCGGTTCTACAAATGGCCCATCGCCGGTTTCTGCTGTCAGTCCAAGCATCCTTTAGATCCCTTTACAGCCTGTTCAGCCCTGCCCAAGCGCCATACCGGCCGTCAGCGTTTGCTGTAACAATGCGGTTTCAAAATCAGCGCTGACCACAGCATCACCCAGTTGCCTGAGCAGCACCAGCCGTAGCTGACCATCCATGACTTTCTTATCGACGGACATCAATTCCATAAAGGCGGCCGCGTCCATTTCTGCCGGTGGGATCACCGGCAGTTTTGCTGCTTCAAGCACCGCTTTGACACGTTGCAGGTCAACACTACTGATCCAGCCCAGACGAGCAGACAGATCAGCGGCCATCATTGTACCCGCGCCAACGGCTTCGCCATGCAGCCATTGACCATAGCCCTGGTGCGCTTCAATCGCATGGCCAAAGGTATGACCCAGGTTCAGCAGCGCGCGAATACCTGACTCTTTTTCATCCTGTGCCACGACTTCCGCTTTGATCTCACAGGAGCGGTAGATTGCCTGGGCCAGAATATCAGGCTCTCGAGCATTCAACCCGTCCATATTCTGTTCCAGCCAGCTGAGGAAAGCCTCATCATAAATCAGCCCGTACTTGATCACCTCAGCCAGCCCGGCCGCCAGCTCACGCTCCGGCAGAGTACTGAGTACATCAGTATCAATCACCACCGCCTGTGGCTGATGAAAAGCCCCGATCATGTTTTTACCCAGCGGGTGATTCACACCGGTTTTACCACCGACTGAAGAGTCAACCTGGGACAGCACCGTGGTCGGCACCTGGATAAAATCAACACCCCGCTGATAC
>JAIBDV010000253.1 GCA_024686055.1 Neptuniibacter sp. | reverse complement strand
CGCCAGACCGGCACTGTGCACCTGGTGGTGATCAGCGGGTTGCACATCGGTTTTGCCGCGCTGGCCGGGGCCTGGCTGGGCAGGTTGATCTCACTGATTTTCTGGCCTCGCCGACAGGATCACCGGCAGGGGATGGTCGCCGTGGCGCTGGGGCTGGCCTTTATCTATATGCAGCTGGCGGGCGCGGCCATCCCGACTCAGCGGGCGATGCTGATGTTGGCGGTCTTTCTGCTCAGTTACCTGTGGTTGCAGTCGGTCAGCCACGCGCAACGCTGGTGGTTAGCATTGGCACTGGTGCTGACGTTTTCACCGCTGTCGTTTTATGATGCCGGGCTCTGGTTGTCGTTTACTGCGGTGGCCATCCTGCTGACCTTTAGCGCGGTGAGTTACCGCAAAGGCCTGGTCTGGCGGACCCAGCTGGCGATCACTCTGGGTATGTTTCCTCTTCTGATCGGCTGGTTTGGCGGCAGCGCGCTGTTGTCACCGCTGGTCAACTTGCTGGCGATTCCATTCACGGCTTTTTTACTGCTATTTGCCAGTGTGGCACTGGGGCTGGCCGGTCTTCTGCAGCTTGATATTCTGTTGGGGCCGCTGGTCTGGCTGATCGAGGGTTTCTGGTGGTTGCTGGACTATGCCGCCGATCTGCCAGGCAGTTATATGCAGGTGAGCGCGGTGTCTGGCTGGGCGTTAGGCATCGCTTTGCTGGGCAGTGCCCTGTGGTTATTGCCAGCAGGGTTTCCCGGGCGCGGGGTGGCAGCCCTGTGCTGGCTGCCGATGCTGGTCGGGACGGTGGCATTACAGCCTGGGCCGACGTTTGAAGCCTGGCTGCTGGATGTTGGCCAGGGACTGTCGTTGTATATGCGCAGCGGTGATCAGCATCTGTTATACGATACCGGGCCTGGTTATCGCAGTGGCGGCAGTGCATTACAGAGCGCTGTGCTGCCCGCGTTACAGCAGTGGCAGGTGCCTGCGCTGGATCTGCTGATACTCAGTCACCGTGATAACGACCATGCCGGTGGGCGGCGTCACCTGTTGGAGGCAATGCCGGTTCACCAGCGCGTGTCGGGCAGTGCTCAGCTGGTGGCTGAAGAGGGATACACGGCGTGTCAGGCGGGCCAGCAATGGCAGTGGGGGCAGACGCAGCTGAGCATACTGGCGGGCAGTGAAGGGGTGAAAGAGAATGCCCGTTCCTGTGTATTGTTGATTGAGCATCGCGGCTGCCGTTTACTGGCGACCGGTGATATAGGGTTTGCTGAAGAAGCGCGTTTGCCGCCGCAAAAGGTTAACTGGTTGCTGGCGTCTCATCACGGTAGCCGGTACGGCACCGGTGAACGGCTGCTGCAGGCCACCCAGCCAGATATGGTGCTGGTCAGCGTCGGTGCCCGTAACCCCTTTGGCCACCCCCACCCGGATATGCTGGCCCGCGTTGCGGCTCAATCCGTGCCGGTGGCCAGCACATCACAGTCCGGGGCGCTCCGGTTAACGGTGTCAGCCGGGGGCGAATGTCAGCTGGAGGGCTGGCGTGAGCGGCAAAGTCACTACTGGCAGATTCCGTAACTGCCGGAATATGGTAGAGTAGCGGGCTAATTTACAGGAGGATGCAAGGTGTTGGAGCTGATTCAATCCGGTGGCTGGCTGATGCTCCCGATTATCGGGTGTTCTGTGCTGGCCATGGCGATTTGTCTGGAACGTCTGTGGACGTTACGCGCAGGCCGGGTCGCGCCGAAAGGGTTACTGGCGGAAACCTGGGTGCTGGTCAAAAAAGGGCAGCTTGATGCCGCACAGATGCAACGCATTAAATCCTCCAGCGCGCTTGGGCGTATCCTGGTGGCGGGCCTGAATAATGCCAGCCATGGCCGTGAGGTGATGAAAGAGAGCATTGAAGAAGCCGCCAGTCATGTGGTGCATGATTTGGAGCGCTTCCTTAACCCGCTAGGTACGGTGGCCGCTATTACGCCATTGCTGGGCCTGCTGGGTACGGTCATTGGCATGATCAAGGTATTTACCGAGATTATGGTGCAGGGCACGGGTAACGCCAATATTCTGGCCGGAGGCATCTCCGAAGCGTTAATTACCACGGCCAGTGGCCTGGCGGTTGCGATTCCGGCGCTGATCTTTCACCGCTACTTCCAGCGTCGTATCGATACTCTGGTGGTTACCATGGAGCAGGAGTCGATCAAACTGATCGAAGCGATGCATGGTAAACGCGACGTCGATTACAAGTAACGGAGTGCGGCTGTGAAATTTCGTCGCCAGCGAGCCAAAGAGGTCAACGTAGACCTGACACCCCTGATCGATGTGGTGTTTTTGTTACTGATCTTTTTTATGGTCTCCACTACGTTCACCAAAGAAACTCACCTTGAGGTCAACCTGCCCCAGGCGGACAGTGCTGTGGCGACTGAGACGCCTGAGGCGCTGGATATTCTGATCTCCCAGGAAGGTATCTACAGTGTCAATGGCACCCCTCTGGTAAACACCCAGGCTGATACGCTTAAACGCGCCTTGCGTGAGCTGTCAGAAGGGGACACCGAGCGGCCACTCACCATCACGGCCGATGCCAAAACACCGCATCAGGCGGTGGTGACGGCGATGGATGTTGCCGGGCAGCTGGGTTTCAGCCGCTTGAGTATTACCACTCAGGAGCCGGTCAGCGAATAATGGCCGACCTTGAACAACGCTGGTATAGCGACCAGCCCCCAGCCTGGTATTTACGGTTGCTGGAGCCTGTCTACAAGGTTCTGGCCCGCTATGACCGCCAGCGCAAATTGAAACAGCGCTGGCAGGCACCGGTACCGGTGATCATTGTTGGCAATATTACCGTGGGTGGCACCGGCAAAACCCCGCTGGTCAGCTGGCTGGTGGCGTTTTTGCGTCAGGCCGGTTATCGGCCTGGTATTGTCAGCCGGGGCTATAAAGCCAGCCCACCCCAGCTGCCTTACAGCGTTAACCCTGACGACAGCCCGGCGGTTGCCGGTGACGAGCCATTAATGCTGGCACGCCGCTGTCAGTGCCCGCTGGTGATTGATCCGCAGCGGGCACGGGCTGTTCAGCACCTGCTGGACACCACCGACTGCAATGTGGTGATTTCTGACGATGGTTTGCAGCACCATGCGCTGGGGCGTGATATCGAGCTGGTGGTGCTGGACGGTGCGCGGGGGCTGGGCAATGGCCACTGTCTGCCTGCGGGCCCCCTGCGTGAACCGGCTGAGCGGTTACAGCACGTTGATTTTGTTATCAGCAACGGTGAGCCGCAGCAGCCGTTACCCCGTCACGATGTCACTATGACGCTGGCACCGCGCAGCTTCCGTCGGTTATCCGGCGAGAAACTCGAACTTGACCGCTACCAGGGGCAGCAGGTACATGCCGTTGCCGGGATAGGCAATCCACAGCGCTTTTTTACGACGCTGCAAGCGCTGGATATTCACGCTGAGCCCCACGCCTTTGCCGACCACCACAGTTACACCGCGACTGATCTGCAGTTCAGCCCGGCCCTGCCGTTGCTCACCACGGAAAAAGACGCGGTAAAATGGCAGGGGCTGGCATTGCCAGACGCTGCCTGGCTTGAAATTGAAGCGTGCCTGCCAGCGTCATTTGGCCAGGCACTGCTGGAAAAACTAACGCGACTAACGCAAGAAAAGGTCTGAGAGATCACTATGGATACTAAACTGCTCGAAATTCTGGCTTGCCCGGTCTCCAAAGCACCGCTGGAATGGGATAAAGAGGCCAATGAGCTGGTATGCCGCGCCAGCGGTCTGGCTTACCCGATTCGCGACGACATTCCGGTGATGCTGGAGTCCGAAGCTCGCCAGCTGACGCTGGAAGAGCGCGAGAGCAAGAAGTAACAGGGGTTAACTATGTCATTTTCTGTCATTATCCCGGCGCGCTTTGGCTCAACCCGTTTCCCTGGTAAACCGCTGGCGGATCTGGCCGGTAAGCCGATGGTGCAACATGTGTATGAACGTGCCTGCCAGAGCGAAGCGGATCGGGTGATCATTGCGACTGATGATCCACGTATTGCTGATGCCGCCAGCGCGTTTGGTGCCGAAGTCTGTATGACCCGTGGCGACCATCCTTCGGGGACCGACCGGCTGCAGGAAGTGGTCAGTAACATTGGCTTCTATGCCGATGACATTGTGGTCAATGTGCAGGGTGATGAGCCGCTGATTCCGCCGCGGCTGATCAACCAGGTGGCGCACAACCTGCGGGCATTCCCGCAGGCCAGCATCTCCACCCTGAGTGAGCCTATCCAGGATATGGCATCCCTGCTTAACCCCAATGTGGTGAAAGTGGTGGGTAACAAAGAGGGGATGGCGCTGTACTTCAGCCGCGCCCCAATCGCCTTCCCACGGGATCAGTTTGCAGCGGCTCAGGCCAGTGGCAAACTGCCTGGCGGCTTTAACTGGCAGCGTCATATCGGTATTTATGGCTACCGGGTAAAACTGCTCAACGACTTTGTGCAGTGGCCGCCGGCTCCGCTGGAAGAAACCGAATGCCTGGAGCAGTTACGGGCGATGTGGAACGGTGCTCAGGTCCATGTGGCAGAGGCCGATGAGCAGATGCCCGCCGGTGTTGATACCCCGGAAGATCTGGAGCGGATTCGTCAGCTGCTGGCGTCTGTTATTCAGTCGTAACTTGCTACGAGTTCGTATTTTGTAGCAGCGCGCTCCGCGCGCGTCAGCTCTGGCAGTAATGCTGTTTTGCATCGGCGCGACACTTAATTAAACAAACATCAGAAGCTAAACACGATGAATCGACGTAAAAAACTGAACTCTATCCTGACCAAGCGCGCTAAACGTGCCAGCGCCAAGCGGGCACCGGATACCGGCAAGCCGCGTTATATCTCCAAGGCGGAGCGTGCAACGATGGAAGCTCAGGAAACTGAGACGGTGGTAGCAGAAAATCCGGCCAGCTGAACCGGGCTATTTCATACCGAAAACGCCGCGCCTTTGCGCGGCGTTTTGGTGTGTATCGCAGGTAAGCAGTTATCTGGTCAGCTTTAGTGATCGTAGCCTGCTTCATCCTGTTTCTGCTGGGTAAAGCGCAGTACCCGTGGCTCCCAGTCGTCGTCATAACTGTGAGTTGGACGGATGGTGTCAGCGGT
>JAIBDV010000295.1 GCA_024686055.1 Neptuniibacter sp. | reverse complement strand
TTTAATGCTGCTGGTGGGGGTGACCCGGTGCTGTTCCAGCATGTGTTCTGGTTCTTCGGTCACCCCGAGGTCTATATCATGATCCTGCCTGCGTTCGGCATCGTGTCGCAGATCATCCCCACCTTCGCCCGCAAGAAACTGTTCGGCTACACCTCGATGGTGTACGCCACCTCGTCGATCGCGTTCCTGTCGTTTATCGTCTGGGCCCACCATATGTTCACCGTCGGCTTGCCGTTGGCCGGTGAACTGTTTTTCATGTTTTCGACCATGCTGATCGCGGTGATGCCGGTACTGGCCGGGGTGGTCACTATGATGCTGATGGATATTCACTTTGGCACCAGCTTTTTTAATGCTGCTGGTGGGGGTGACCCGGTGCTGTTCCAGCATGTGTTCTGGTTCTTTGGCCACCCGGAGGTGTACATCATGATTCTGCCAGCCTTCGGCATTGTCAGTGAAATCATCCCCACCTTTGCCCGCAAGCGGTTATTTGGCTATGCCTCGATGGTGTACGCCACTGCCTCCATCGCCTTTCTGTCATTTATTGTCTGGGCCCACCATATGTTCACCGTCGGCATTCCGCTGATGGGCGAGCTGTTCTTTATGTTTGCCACCATGCTGATTGCCGTGCCCACCGGGGTGAAGGTGTTTAACTGGGTGGCGACTATGTTCCGGGGCTCAATGACCTTTGAGACGCCGATGCTATTCGCGCTGGCGTTTGTGGTGTTGTTTACCATTGGTGGCTTTTCCGGCCTGATGCTGGCGATCGCCCCGGCAGATTTCCAGTACCACGATACTTACTTTGTGGTGGCCCATTTTCATTATGTGCTGGTGCCGGGAGCGGTGTTCGCGATCATGGCCGGGGTGTATTACTGGCTGCCCAAGTGGACCGGACACTATTACAACGAGACCCTGGGCAAGGTGCATTTCTGGATCAGCTTTATCGGCGTCAACCTGACTTTTTTTCCGATGCACTTTATCGGTCTGGCGGGGATGCCAAGGCGTATCCCTGATTACGCGCTGCAGTTCGCCGATTTCAATATGGTGGCGTCGGTGGGGGCCTTTATTTTCGGCTTCTCGCAGCTGATATTCCTTGTGCTGGTGATCAAAACCATCCGTGGTGGTGATCGGGCCCCGGCACAGGTCTGGGAGCAGCCGCAGGGACTGGAGTGGACGTTGCCATCTCCGGCTCCCTATCACTCTTTTGTAGAACCACCTGAAGTTAAATAGGGGGTTGTTATGGGATCGTTGAAAGCAAAGAACCGTCGTCTGGTGGGACGCCTTGCCAGCAGTGCGGTGTTGATGTTTGGTTTCGGCTTCGCGCTGGTGCCACTTTACGATGTGTTCTGCGAGATTACCGGGCTCAATGGCAAAGTGACGCGTAATGGCCCGGTCGCTGAGATGGCCATGGATGAGACGCGCAGTGTGCGGGTGCAGATGATTGCGGTAAATAACGAATCAATGCCCTGGACCTTTCGGGCCGATGTCAGCGAACTGGTAGTACACCCGGGGCAGGATCAGCTGACCGCCTATCATGCCTTTAATCCGACCGGGCGCTGGATGGTGGCTCAGGCAGTCCCATCCGTCTCGCCGTCCGAGGCGGCGCAGTACCTGCATAAGGTGAACTGCTTCTGTTTCGAGCAGCAGCCACTGCAGGCACAGGAAGGCCGGGAGATGCCACTGCTGTTTGTTATTGACCCGGCATTGCCCGCCCACATCCAGACCATCACCCTGTCATATACCCTGTTTGATATTACCCCGGCCCAGCGTACGGCGGTGAATCTCAGGCAGGCGACCCGGAGAGTCACCCTATGAGTCATTCTGCTTACTATGTACCGGCGCAAAGTCGCTGGCCGATCCTTGCCTCTATCGCCCTGTTCCTCATGGCTTTCGGTGCCGGGAGCCTGATTAATGGGCTGTCGACCCAGGGGGGCGGTCTGGGGCTGACGTTACTGCTGGCCGGTGCCTTCACCATGGGGATGATCCTGGTAGGCTGGTTTCGCACGGTCATTACCGAAAGCCAGAGTGGTTTGTACAGCCCACAGATGGACCGTTCTTTCCGTTGGGGGATGAGCTGGTTCATCTTCTCGGAGGTGATGTTCTTTGCCGCCTTTTTCGGCGTGCTGTTCTACGTCCGGGTGCTGGCGGTGCCCTGGCTGGGGGGCGAGGGTGAAAAGGGTGTCAGTCAGATGTTATGGCAGGGTTTTGAGGCGCAGTGGCCGCTGCTGACCACGCCGGATATGACGCAGTTTCCGGGCGCTGCCGGGGTGATCGACCCCTGGCACCTTCCGCTACTGAATACCGCGATTCTGGTGACCTCCAGTTTTACTCTGACGCTGGCGCATCATGCGTTGAAAGTGGATAACCGGCCGAAAACAATTCTCTGGCTGGGAACGACGGTCTTGCTGGGGGTGGTGTTCCTGTTATTCCAGCTTAGTGAGTATGTTGAGGCGTACACCGAGCTGGGACTGACCCTGAATTCGGGTATTTACGGTGCCACCTTCTTTATCCTGACCGGCTTCCATGGGCTGCATGTGACGCTGGGTACGCTGATGCTGATCATTATCTGGCTGCGGGTGATGAACGGCCACTTCAGCCCCGATAACCACTTTGGTTTCGAGGCGACCGCCTGGTACTGGCACTTCGTTGATGTGGTGTGGGTGGGGCTGTTTATCTTTGTCTATGTGCTGTGAAGGGTGCCGGGTACGGATTGTAACCCGGCCTGTCGACTTAATGGGGCTGTAGCCAGGGGGCCTGGCTGCCCAGCTCGCCACTGTAAAAGCCCCAGCCCAGCAGAGCGAGAATGGCGATGCAGAAAGCGACTCGCAGGTAGAGCGAGTTGATTAGCCGGAATGACTGGCTGTCGTCTTTGACCAGGAACACCAGCCCGCTGAACAGGCTGATAACGGCACCAATAAATAGCAACACAAGCAGGATCTTGATCATGGTACGACTCCAGCAGAGAGATTACCTGAGTAAAGACGCCAGAGTGCGCAGGATCAAGTATGGCGTGTGGTTACAGGCCTTCGTCATTATACCGCTGCTGTCAGGGCTGGGTTACTGGCAGCTTGAACGCAGTGAGCACAAAGCAGCGCTGTTGGTACAGTGGCAGCAGGCTCCCAGCTATCAAGGGCTGAAGCAGCCAGGATTACAGCGTTTTGATCGGGTCCGGGTAACTGGAGTGTTAGACCCGGTGCGCTGGTTTCTACTGGATAATCGGGTCCGTCAGGGTGTTGTGGGGTACGACGTGATCGGCCTGTTACAGCCCAGTGAAGGCTCAGCGCTGTTGTTAGTCAGCCTGGGCTGGGTGGCTGGTGGAACGGATCGGCAGCAGTTGCCTGCGATCAGCTTGCCTGCTGCCAGGCTTGAAGTGCAGGGCAGGCTGGATCTGCCGCAAGATGGATTACAGCTGGCCGCTGATGACTGGGGGGATCGCTGGCCTCGACGGATCCAGCAAGTCTCGCTCGAACGGGTGATAACGGTTATTGAACAGCCCGTGTTGCCCTGGCTGTTAAGACTGGATACCGAGCTGCTCTCAGGCCAGCCGACTAGCTGGCAGCCCGTGACGTTGCCACCTGAACGGCATCTGGGTTATGCGGTGCAGTGGTTCGGGTTGGCGCTGGTCTGGCTGGTTATGACGGGCTGGTTACTGCAAACGCTGCGTCGCAGCACAGGGATAGAGGATGGAACGGATGAGTAGAGCAACTTTCTGGATGATCTGGCTGGTAGGCGGCGGACCCATGGTGCTGGCGATGGTGCTGTACTTCTCTGGCGCAAGCCCGCAAGGCGGCACTCAGCGTGGTGCTCTGTTACCTGCCGGTCAGCACCTTGAGCACTGGCAGCTATCCGATGCGGGTGGGGCACCGCTGGCTGCAACGGGGCGCTGGCAGGTTCTGCTGACGACGCCTGGTACCTGTGAAGTACGTTGCCTCTACTGGCAGCAGCAGCTGGTGCAGGTGCATAAAGCGCTGGGTAAAGAGCAGGGCAGGGTGGCTTGGCAGTTACTTGCGGATAATTCAGCGGCGTCTGTTAAGCAGGCATCAGGCCGGGTGCCGCTCGGTGAGTGGGTCTGGGTTGCGGACCCCCATGGCAACCTGGTGCTGCGCTATCCTCTGGCGATGACGCCCCAGGATCTGCTGAAAGATTTGCGTCGGCTGCTAAAAGTCTCCCGGATTGGCTGAGGGGGTGGATGATGGATAGACCGTTACGGCAGATACAGTGGCTGGTCTCAATTGCTATTGGGCTGGTGCTGGTGGTCGTGCTGTTGGGGGGCTGGACCCGACTGAATGATGCAGGGCTGGGTTGTCCTGACTGGCCGGGTTGTTACGGTGAGCTGATATTGCCTGACAGTGCTCAGGCGCTGGAGCAAGCACAGCTGCGTTTCCCTGAAGCTCGGCTGGACCCTGAAAAAGGCTGGCTGGAAATGGTACACCGGTATGCCGCGGGCTCGCTGGGTGTACTGATACTGCTGATTGCGCTGTTAAGCCTGCGAGTACGGCGATTGCCGGGCTATCCGCTGACACTGGCGCTGGGG
>JAIBDV010000417.1 GCA_024686055.1 Neptuniibacter sp. | reverse complement strand
GCAGCGGGGCGGACCTGAGTCAGGTCCAGGTGCAGCATAACCCGGCGATAAACGCGACTCCGGCGTTTGATCTGCACCGTTTACCTGTCACCCTGATGTTGATTGTTGCCAGTGTGCTGATTGCTCTGCTCACCGGCTTTGGTGACAACTTCGAGTTACTGCGTTATTTCACCATCGCAGACCTGATCCAGCAGGGTGATAGCCTTTATACCCCCGGACTTGATGCTACGCTGGAAAGTGGCCAGCTGTGGCGGTTGCTGACGCCGATTTTCCTGCATTTCAATATCCCCCATCTGGCGTTTAATCTGCTCTGGATCTGGGTCGTTGCGGCCCGGATTGAACGGCTGCAGGGGCTTAATGTGCTGCTGGGGCTGGTGGTGTTTTCCGGTGTGGCATCAAACCTGGCTCAGTATGTGGTGAGTGGGCCGCTGTTTGGTGGGATGTCTGGGGTGGTGTTTGCTGTGCTGGCGTACACCTGGCTGTGGGACCGGCAACGCAAGGTGACTGAGCGCTTCAATCTGCCCCCGGCGCTAATGGCGTTGATGGTCATCTGGCTGGCGCTGGGTTTCAGCGGTGTGCTGGAGGGCATTGGCATGGGAGCAGTGGCCAATACCGCCCATCTGATCGGCTTGCTGGCCGGGCTGGCGTTTGTGCCGCTGGTTGCCGTACTGCGCCGTCGCTGATTGCAGAATATGGTAGACTCCTGCGCGAGGTGAAGAGGAGTTGTCCATGACTTATGAAGAACTGATTGCCGCAATGACACCGCAGATGCATGTTGCACTGCGCACCGCTGTGGAACTGGGTAAATGGCCCGATGGCCGTCGACTGGAGCCCGAGCAGCGCGAGACCTGTATGCGCGCCGTGATCCATTACGACCAGCGCCTGCCTGAACAGGAACGTGTTGGTTTTATTGACCGCACCCGGCCGGATGGTACTCAGCATGGGGAAGACCCTTTTGCACCCCAGACCATCAAAATCCTGACCGACAACTGAGTCAGATATCTCAATGACAGATGAAATTGCCCGGGGTGCGCTCAGTAAGATGCGCACCGAACTGGCCGCGCCCGTTCGTTACGAGCTGCTGCTGGATGACCATGCTGTGCCACTTAACGACTACATCGGCAAGCCGATTCGTCTGGAGTTTCTTGGCGCGATCAACTGCACCCATTGTGGACGCAAAACCAAGAAAAGCTATGGCCAGGGGCACTGCTACCCCTGTTTCAAAAAGCTGCCGCAATGTGACCTGTGTATCGTCAGCCCGGAGAAGTGCCACTTCCACCTGGGTACCTGCCGTGACGCGCAGTGGGGGGAGCAGTTCTGCTTCCAGGATCACTTCGTCTACCTGGCTAACTCTTCTGGCGTCAAAGTCGGCATTACCCGGGGTACCCAGGTGCCGACGCGCTGGATGGACCAGGGCGCAATCCAGGCCCTGCCGATTTTTCGGGTGGCGACCCGCTTGCAATCCGGCCAGGTCGAACGTCTGCTAGGTGAACATGTAGCTGACAAAACCAACTGGCGAGCTATGCTCAAAGGCGATGTCACGCCAATGGACCTGACAGAGGTTCGTGACCGTCTGCTTGAACAGTGCGCCGATGGTATTGCCGAGCTGGAACAGACTCACGGCCTGCAGGCAATTCAGCAGCTCAGTGATGCCCAGCAGATCGACATCGACTATCCGGTACAGGTGTTTCCGACCAAGGTGACCAGTTTTAACTTTGATAAAACTGAGGTCGTTGAAGGCACACTGATGGGCATTAAGGGCCAGTACCTGATGCTGGATACCGGGGTGATTAATATTCGTAAATTTACAGCCTATCAGGTGGCGTTCAGCGCCTGATCGGGAGGATCTTATGTCAGAGCAACCACAGGTTATTCACCTGAAGGACTACCAGGTTCCGACCTGGCTGGTTGAAACGACCGAGCTGCATTTTGCGCTGGGTGAAGCGCAGACCATCGTTACCGCAACGCTGAAAATGCAACGTAACCCGGACTGCCAGCAGCAGAACCCGGCGCTGGAATTGCATGGCCATAACAGCCTTGAACTGCAGAGCCTGCAGATCAATGGCAATGATGTGCTGAACTACCAGCGCGATGACGAGCGACTGCTGATCCGTGATGCGCCGGATACGGTTGAACTGAAAACCGTGACCCGCATCGAGCCGCAGAACAACACTGCGCTGGAAGGCCTGTATAAATCTGATGGCATGTTCTGTACCCAGTG
>JAIBDV010000349.1 GCA_024686055.1 Neptuniibacter sp. | reverse complement strand
GCTACCAAGATCGCCTGATGCAGCCCTCGTTTAAAGTACAGCTTGCCCGCTGGCAGCAGCAATTAACCCGAGCTTCTGGTCAGGCGCGTCAGCGGCTGTCAGGCCTGTCACTGGCGGCTTTGTTGAAGAAAAAGACAATGGAGCCCTCATTGTCAGATGAGGGGGCGCCTGTCAGGAAAAACGGCGCCACCCTGGCAAAAGGGCCCTACGTGCCTAAAGCTAAAGCCACGGCCAAAACCGCAGCGGTTGAAGTGGCGGCGAAAAAGGCGTCAGTTGTTAATCGGCCGATTCCAGCGGTGGTGGTAACTGAACGGGTTGAAATGATAGCCAGTGCGACCCTGGTGAAGCCGTTTGCATTGTTATCGACCCTGGTATTGGCCGTGGTGTTATCCGCTGTGGCGGTGATTTTTGCGGCCTATGAATACCGACAGCTGTTTCATGAACACCAGAGTCTGATACAGCAGCGAGATGATCTGCAGGTTGAGTGGGGGCAGCTGTTATTAGAACAGAGTGCCTGGGCGGCAAATAACCGGGTGGAAGTACAGGCGATCCGCAAGCTGGATATGCTGGTACCTGACCCTGAGCAGATAGAGATTGTGCGACGTGGCAACTGAGCAAGTAAGTGCGGCTGGCCATCATGCACCGGCCGCAACATCCGATGGGATTCAGGAAAGCAGCAGCTGGCGGCTCTGGTTTGTGCTGGGCGCATTATTGCTGATGGCGCTGGCGATTGCGGCCAAAATGTTCAGCCTGAACGTACAGGATCATGTCTTTTTACAGGATCAGGGCGATGCGCGCAGTATTCGCACCACCCAGCTGCCTGCGCATCGAGGGTTGGTACTGGATCGGCGTGGTGACCCGCTGGCGGTGAGCGCACCGGTGGCGACGGTCTGGGCTGATCCGAAAAATGCTGACCTCCAGCACCCGTCCCTGGGTAAGCTTGCCAGTTATCTTAAGCTTGATCGTGCAGAGATGATCAAGAACCTGTCCAAGCGTAAACGGCGCTTTCTCTACCTTAAACGTCAGGTCTCTCCAGAGATGGCAGAGCGTATTCGCCAGCTGAATATTCCCGGTGTGCAGGTTGATCGTGAATATAAGCGTTATTACCCGGCGGCGGAGGTCGCCAGCCACCTGGTCGGCTTTACCAATCTGGATGGTGAAGGGGCTGAGGGGATCGAGCTGGCCTATGAAGACTGGCTGGCGGCAGAGCCAGGCCAGGAGCTGGTGCTTCGCGACCGGTTAGGCCGGACCGTCAAGCATATTCGTTCACTGGCGCAGGCAAGGCATGGTGAGGCGTTGAAACTGACGGTTGACCTGAGATTGCAGTATATGGCCTACCGTGAACTTAAAGCGGCGGTGAAGGCGCACCGGGCGGACGGCGGTTCACTGGTGATGCTGGATGCAAAAAATGGTGAGATCCTGGCCATGGTCAATCAGCCCGCCTATAACCCGAACGATCCAAAGCAACGCCGTTCAGCCGCGTTACGTAATCGTGCGGTGACTGATATTTTTGAACCGGGTTCTACGATGAAGCCGCTCACCGTATCGGCGGCGTTGATGAGCGGAAAGTATACGGTAAACAGTGAAGTGGATGTGTCGCCGGGGTATATCCGGATTAAAGGCCGCACGATCCGTGATCACCGTAACTACAAGGTGCTGGACCTGACCGGCATTATTCGAAAGTCCAGTAATGTGGGTGTATCCAAGCTGGCGTTAAGCCTGGATGAAGGCAGCGTTCGTAATATGTTCTACAACGTTGGCCTGGGGCGTGACACGGGTACCGGGTTTCCGGGTGAGCGAAGTGGTCAGTTACCCTATGTAAAAGAGAAGCAGGTGGTAGAGCGTGCCACGATGTCGTACGGCTATGGCTTGTCTGTGACCGCTCTGCAGCTGGCGCAGAGTTATCTGCCATTGGCCAACGGCGGGATTTTACCGCCAGTGTCAATGATTCTGGGGGTGGCAAAAGACAACCCGATTCGAGTGATGCCTGAGGATGTTGCTGGTTCTGTGTTGAAAATGATGGAAACCGTGACTCAGAAAGGTGGTACCGGAACTCGCGCTGCGGTACCGGGTTATCGAGTTGGTGGGAAAACGGGCACCACCCATAAAGTAGGTAATAATGGTTATTTGGCCGACCAGTATATGTCAGTGTTTGCAGGCATCGCGCCAATCAGTAATCCACGGCTGGTAACGGTGGTGGTAGTGGATAATCCTAAGGGCCAGGAATACTACGGTGGTGAAGTGGCTGCACCAGTATTCAGTCGTTCCGTTGCTGGTGCATTGCGCTTATTAAATGTTGCGCCGGACAACTGGCCTGAGAAGACAAAACAGGTGAAAAAACGCGGATGAACTGGGAATCACGCACATTACAGGATTTACTGCCGGGGCTGCAGAATGCGTCGTTGGCAGCACTGGAAATTCATGGCGTAGCGCAGGACAGTCGGGAAGTCGCTCCGGGTGATTTATTCCTGGCCCGCAGTGGTTTGCAGCACAAAGGGGCCGATTTTATCGCCGCCGCTGCACAGTGCGGTGCTGTGGCGGCCTTACTGGATGCAGACGAATTTGATGAGGCGCAGCAGTGGCCCATACCGGTGCTGCCGGTTACCGACCTTAATGGTCAGCTAGGGCCGATAGCCGCTCGCTTCTTTGGTTGTCCAAGCCACGAGATGCGGGTGGTCGGCATTACCGGCACCAACGGCAAGACATCCTGCAGCCACTTTGTTGCGCAGGCGTTACAGCATGCAGGCCATCGCAGTGCTGTTGTTGGCACGGTGGGTAATGGGTTTATTGGTACGCTGCACGAAAGCAGCCATACCACACCCGATGCGGTGGGTTTACAGCGATTGCTGGCTGAATTGCGCTCAGAAGATGCCGAAGTGGTGGTGATGGAGGTATCCAGCCATGCGCTGGAGCAGCGCCGGGTAGCTGGGGTTGAGTTTGATGTGGTGCTGTTTACTAACCTCAGTCGGGATCACCTTGATTACCACGGTAGCCTGGATGCGTATGGCGCGGCCAAATCATTGCTGTTTACCGACTACCAGGCGCCGGCCGGTGCGATCTGGTGCGATGATGCCTTCGGTCAGAAACTGCATAACCAGCTTTCGGGCGGTGAGATGACACTGATCTCTGCCGGTGAAACCCGCGCCGATATCCGTGCTGAACAGGTGTTGCTGAACGAACAGGGCATCAGTGGATTGTTGAAGACCACCTGGGGGGCGGTCAATCTGCATAGTCCACTGGTGGGTGGTTTCAATCTGACTAACCTGATGCTGTCGGCGGCAGCGCTGGGCTTGCTGGAGTTGAATGCCAGTGAGATAGAGCGCGGTCTGAATGCCGTTAAACCCGTCGCCGGGCGTATGCAGCGCTTGGGTGGTGGTCAGCAACCGATGGTGGTTATCGATTATGCTCACACACCGGATGCTTTACAGCAGGCGTTGAGTGCGCTGCGTAGCCATTGCCAGGGTCAGCTGATCTGTGTCTTTGGCTGTGGTGGCGACCGTGACCATGGTAAACGCGCCCAGATGGGGACTGTTGCTGCCAGCTGGGCAGACCTGCTGGTTGTGACCAGCGATAACCCACGCTCGGAAACTCCCGATAGCATTATTGAAATGGTGCTTGAAGGTATTCCGGCTGATCAGCCGCGGCTGGTCGAAGCGGACCGGCGCAGTGCCATTGCTCAGGCGGTGGCTCAGGCTCAGGCTGGCGATATCGTGCTGATTGCGGGTAAGGGTCATGAAACCTATCAGGAAATTCACGGTGAACGGTTCGCCTTTTCCGATCTGAGTGAAGCGCAGCAGGCGCTGGAGGCGCGGGT
>JAIBDV010000077.1 GCA_024686055.1 Neptuniibacter sp. | reverse complement strand
GATCTGGCTGCCCCAGCCGATATCAGCTTTGTTATCTTCCTGTTCCTGAGCAGCTTCAGAACGCTTGAGCATCTCCATCTCGTACAGTTTTGCACGCAGCTGCTTCATACAGGTGTCTTTGTTCTGATGCTGGGAACGCTGGCTCTGACTCTGCACCACGATGCCGGATGGGCCATGGGTGATACGTACCGCAGATTCCGTACGGTTAACGTGCTGACCACCCGCGCCGGAGGCACGGTACACATCGACACGCAGATCCGCCGGGTTGATCTCGATATCAACGTTATCGTCGATCTCAGGGGACGCAAACACCGAGGAGAAAGACGTATGGCGACGGCCGCCGGAATCAAACGGGGATTTACGTACCAGCCGATGTACACCGGTTTCAGTGCGCAGCCAGCCAAAGGCGTATTCGCCTTCAAAGCGGATAGTGGCGGATTTGATACCTGCCACATCACCAGCAGACACTTCCAGCAGCTCGGTTTTAAAGCCCCGGGACTCGCCCCAGCGCAGGTACATACGCAGCATCATATTGGCCCAGTCCTGCGCCTCAGTACCACCGGAACCGGCCTGGATATCCAGGAAGGCATTGTTGCCATCGGCTTCGCCAGAAAACATACGGCGGAACTCCAGCTTGCCCAGCTGAGACAGCATGCTGTCAACTTCCTGCTGAACCTCTTCGACGGTCTCTTCGTCGTCTTCTTCGACCGCCATATCCAGCAGGTCACGGGTATCTTCAACACCACGGGACAGATCATCGATGGTTTTCACCACCGCTTCCAGTGAGGCGCGCTCTTTACCCAGTTTCTGGGCATACTCCGGGTCATTCCAGACAGCCGGGTCTTCAAGCTCACGGGTGACCTCTTCCAGGCGTTCTTTCTTGCCATCGTAATCAAGATAACCGCGCAGGGTTTCGGTACGCTCACGAATATCGTTGAGACCGTTAATAATCGGATTGACTTCCATCGTATCGATCACACACTCACAGGTTGGAAAAGGCGCATAGTCTACCGGAATCTGGCGATTGTTTAAATCATCACCGACGGGGAAACACAGCATTATCAGCACCTGACAGCCGCGTCAGGTGCATACAACAGTGTAGTCAGAAAGGGGGAATAGACCGCCAGGCAAACCGGCGTTACTCGCTCAGAGCAAACTCTTCGCGCAGCTGGGCAACCCAGTTCTGCACCCGCGCCTCTGTTTCACCGTGCTGGCCGTCTTCATCGATGGCCAGCCCGACAAACTGCGCTTTATCAGCCGTCAGCGCTTTAGAGGCCTCAAAGTTAAAACCCTCGACTGAGGTATAGCCGTGCAAACAGGCGCCCCGGCTGAGCAACAAATCATGCAACAGTCCCATCGCATCCAGGAACCATTCGCCGTAACCCAGCTGATCACCCAGACCAAACAGGGCAACCTGCTTGCCGGTCAGGTCCATCGCCTCCAGCTCAGGCCAGAGTTCAAGCCAGTCTTCCTGCAACTCACCAAAGTCCCAGGTGGGAATTCCCATGATCAGCTGCTCGTACTCTACCGCCGGTGCGACGCCATCAACCGCAATATCATGCATGGCCACCAGCTGGTGACCCAGACCGTCAGCCAGCATCTGAGCAACGTCTTCTGTATTACCAGTGGTGGAGCCAAAGAAAAGACCGATAGGAGCATTCATGGGTAACAGGGAATCCTTTGTTGATCATACTTTTAAACTGTACAGGTACGACAGTTAAACCAACGTAGCGCGGTATCTTACCCGATCTACAGTCTGATTTCCGCAGTGCAGCAGCCATTAGCACCTGCAGGTGCCAGCACCGGGTTCAGTATAGAGACTCGCAGCCGCCCTCTGGCAAGCTCTGCTCAAAGCTGAGCGTCACCATTTTCATCCCGTGCAGCAAAGGCATCAAAGGTATCCTGAGTCAGCTGTTCAATCTCATGCCGGGCTTCAGCCAGTGCTTTGAGATTACTCTTGCTGGCATCACGCAGGCTGACTTCCAGCTCGCTGGCATAAGCACTTTGTAACGCCATCAGATCCTGTGGGGTTTTACAGTGTTGCAGCTCCCGCGTCTGTTGCATGGTCGCTTCAATACAGGAGCGGGTACATGCCATCTGCTGACGGGTCAGCTCTTCCAGCATACGGGTCTGAATATTAATCAGATCTTTAAAGGGGCCCATCGATTGATTCAGTGTCTTCGTCATATCCTGGAACATGCCACATCCTCTCCATTCAGAATCCGGTAGGTGATACCCGCTACTACCCAGCCTGTCCAGGGTCCATAGCCAGCACTCACGGTAACTTCCCCCCTGGCGTAAAAAGACACAAACTCAGTGCCCTGCCAGCAGGTCACATTACGCGGCGAGTCCGTTAAAATAACCACATAAATCAGTTTAACGGAAGCACTGACAGCAAACAGCGGCCAGATTATTGCCCCCGCTCAGCCGATTAACAATCATTGACCGCACCAGAGGACACACCATGCGCATTCTGCACACCATGCTACGGGTAGCCAACCTGCAGGCATCTATTGAGTTTTACACTGACGTATTGGGCATGCAGCTGCTGCGCAGCAAAGATTACCCGGAAGGCCGTTTTACCCTGTGTTTTCTGGGTTATGGCGATGAAAACGCCAACACGGTGCTGGAGCTGACTCATAACTGGGATACAGACAGCTATGAACACGGTAATGCCTATGGCCATATCGCGATTGAGGTGGATGATGTTTATGCCGCCTGTGATGTGATCAAGGCAAAAGGCGGGGAAATCGTTCGAGACGCAGGGCCCATGAAGCACAGCACCACTGTGCTGGCATTTGTGAAAGACCCGGATGGCTACATGATTGAGTTACTGGGGACGAAACGCGAGGATTAAAAGATCACTACCGGTGGCTCACGCCACCAGTAGTCCGGCCATATTCAAGCAATAATCAGTGAGCTGAGACCTGATCACCACCCAGATACGTCCGCGCAACCTCCGGCCAGCTGTGGTTACGTAAAACGCCGATCAGCTCCTGATCAACCGGTTCTCTCAGTGCGCTGCCCGTTGGCATGCCCCAGCCATGGGGTTCAAGCCGCAACGTTGCCGGATCGATCTGTATCCGACCCTTAAAACGGGGCTGATTGACCAGCCAGGTCATCTGTACCCAGTCACCAATCACTACATCGGCCTCTCCACTGGCCAGATCGTCCAGTACTTCAGCCCAGCTATCCCGGCGTAACCAGGTCAGTGGCTCTTTTTCACTCTGCTCCAGAGTTTCATTCAGATAACGCTCAGCGGTTGAACCTTTCAAAGTACTGATCTGATGTTTAGCGAGATTGTCAGCGGTAATCGAAAAGTGCTGCTGGGTGCTGCTCATAAATACCGCCGTAATCATCCCACCCAGACTGGATGAAAATACCGAGCCTACCATCAACACCAGCACAAATAGTAATTGCACCCGAACATTACTGAAACTGAAAATATCCTTGCGCATGCCCAGTGTATTCAGCCCGGACATCAGCAGCAGATGAAGATGAAAAGAGAACCGCCCATCCATATCGTCTTTAGCCAGGGGCGTATAGTGCTCCATATGACGATACGAGATGAACGCCAACACCAGAGTGATCAGTACAAAAAATAGTATGACCGATATAAATCCCGATGAGGTGGCAATCTTGCCAATCGTGTGTAGCACTCGCTCAAAGTTGAAGCTGACAGCTTCGGGCCGGGTCGCGATCACCAGAGAAGAAGAAAAATACTGGTGACTGAAATCAAAAGCCTGTTCACGGCTACGGGAGATTGTTAATGGTGATATTGCAATATCAATACTGCCAACTTTCAACGCCGCCAGCGTGCTGTTCAGATCCAGACAGATATAGCGATAATCCAGTTTCAACGTTTTGGCTACATTTTCCCACAGATCAATCGATAGCCCCTCCAGCCCCCGAATACTGTGCTCAAATATATACGGCGGTGCCGCACGCACGGCGACAGACAGCGCCCCGGCCGGTACCTCGTTGCGCGGCGTACAGTCAGCCAGCGGCGGCTGTGCATAAGCAATTTTTATACCTGCAGATAGCCATAACAGGCTCGATAGCACGACCCATCCCCACCACTTCACTGTCTTATTCTCCTCAATCCTATTTACCCTGCTGCGGGCTTTATTATTAGCCACACCGAACCACAGATCATACGTTCAAAATTATCAGCACAGTTTATATCTCCGGGCCCGGACATTACCAGGCCGTCATAGACAGCCCGTTCGTTGAAAAACGCCATACTATTTCCGCCAGTTATGAGCCAGGCTTGCATACGCTAAGATTAAAACGATTCAACCACTTTTCAGATTAAAGTAACATGATCGTTCATACACCAGCAGCTGCCTTTACCCGGTAGGCGCTGAAAATACCACATTTGTTATCTACCTTCTGGGAGCTTCAGCGTGCATTATCAACGGGCAATAATCAGCCTGACAGGATGGCTGATATTTCTGCTGATTAACACCAGTACAGCCTGGGCAGAAAGCTCTCGACTGGAGCTGATCCAGCAGCGCGGCAAACTGATCGTCGGCGTCAAAGCCGATTACCAGCCCTGGGGCATGATGAATGCGTCAGGCAGGCTTATCGGTATTGAGCCCGACCTGGCGCGTAACCTGGCCCACCAGCTTGGCGTAAAACTGCAACTGGTGGCCGTCACCTCCAGTAACCGCCTGCAAAAGGTTGAGAGCGGGGCTGTCGACCTGCTTCTGGCCACCCTCAGTGATACCCCGGCCCGGCGCCAGCTATCTGGCCTGCTGGAGCCCAACTACTATAGCAGCGGGGTAAATATACTGCTGCCACGCCAGTCAGCCATTACCAGCTGGGATTCGCTGCGCGGTCGTCAGATTTGCCTCAGCAACGGCGCATTTTTCAATCGCACGCTGATTCAACGCCACCTGATTAATCCGGTGATATTCAAAGGGACCCGCGATACTTTGCTCGCCCTTGAAGCGGGCCGGTGCGAAGGCTGGGTCTATGATGATGTCGCCTTACAACGGCTGAAACAGGATGACCCGCGCTGGCAGAACTACTACCTGCCCCTCTCACCGATCATGGTACAACCCTGGGCCGCCGCCGTTAGTCGGGCAGAACGTAACAGCAGCTGGGGGCTACTGGTCAGCGATATTATGATCGACTGGCACCGCAACGGCGAGTTAAGCAATATTGTCGCCGCATGGGGCCTGTCCACCGATGGCTACCTGCTGCAACAACAACAACTCTGGAATCAGGCCCTGACTCGGGGAGGCTACCTCTGCAGCCGTCAGGCCGACGGCACCCTCCCTCTGGCCTGCATTGACCGGAAACTGGCGCTGGCGACAAACCATACCGACCTGCAAGCTCGGTTCGGCGTTATGCTGCGTAATCTGGGCCTGGATTTCCCGCCCCTTTACGACGAGTTTAGCCTCAGTTCTTTACTGGAAGGGCTCGCCCTGACCCTGGGGATTAGCCTGACAGCCATGCTGGGGGGGCTGGTATTTGGCACCCTGATCGGTACTCTGCATGGCCGTGGAAACCGGCCGACCCGCATCGTACTCAATATGATCAATGCCACCTTACGAATGACACCGCCGATTCTCAGTCTTTACCTGATATTTTTTGGTATCGGCAGCTGGGCTGCCCTGCAGCTGGGCGTCACGTTTAACGCACTGATCATCGCCTGCATCGTGTTTTCACTCTATGCTGGTGCCAGTAACGCGGTAATTTTCAGTGTTGCATTACAGACCGTCACACAAACACAGCCAGATGCCTCTCTGCGCCAGCTGCTGCCGGAGACCCTCGACCGGGCCTGGAGCGGATTGATGGCCAATTCAGTCAATATTGTCAAAGCCGTGGGTATCGCCAGCACCATCGCGGTGCCAGAAATTATCTCAGCGGCTAACAGTATTATCTCCGAACACGGCACCACCAGCGTGATTATGAACTTCCTGGTGCTGTTCTATTTCGGCCTGATCACATTGATGCTCTGGCTACTTAAACATACGAAAGGATGGGTACGTCGATGGGCGCACAAGAGCAACTAAGCACTCTGCTGCTGTGGACGCCATTTCTGGCCGAAGGCTTTCTGATCAATCTGCTGATTTCATTCGCCCCCATGCTGCTTGGCACGTTACTGGGCTGGGGGCTGGGTAGCCTTCGCGCCAGCCAGCATATCCGGGCAGGCTATATAGCAGGCAGTGTCACCAGCCTGTTCCGAAATATCCCCAGCTTTGTCTTTCTGTTCTATATCGCTTTTCTCACCCCGATGGAGTTCAGCTGGCAAGGGGAGGTATACAGCTTTCCAATCTGGCTTAAGGCAACACTGGCCCTGACCGTACCGGTAATCGGCTTTGCCTCCGACCAGATTACAACCCTGCTCAGCGAGTTGCGTGAGAACAAAGACAACTGCTGGGGAATGTTCAGTATCGCCTGGACGCAATACCTGCTGGTTGTGGTGATGGCCTCAGCAACGGCCTCTGTGATCGGCGTCGATGAGATTGTCAGCCGGGCAAACACCGTAATCGCCGCCGTGCGTGATCCGTCGCTGATGCTCTGGGTCTATGGTTATGTTGCAGCCTGGTTCCTGCTGACTGGCAGCCTGATCTCAACGCTGGCGCGGGTCATTGAGCTCCGCTACCAGCGCAGCACGCAGGCATAAAAAAACCTCGCCGGTCAGGGCGAGGTTTCTGTCAACATGAAGCCGGACAATCAGACTCTAAATCGACTAACCATCGACTGCAGATCCCCGGATAGCTGCGCCAGCTCTTCACTGGCCTGAGCCATGCCTTCAGCCCCCTCTGCTGAGCCATTTGAGGCCTCATGGATATTCACCAGCGAACGGTTAATCTCTTCTGAAACACTGGTCTGCTCTTCCGATGCACTGGCAATCTGGGCGTTCATATCGGTAATACTGCCAACCGCATTTGCAATCGTCTGCAACGCATCACCCGCTTCCTGAGCCTTGGCACCTGCATTCTGTGCTCGATTCTGTCCGGTTTCCATAGCAGTTACAGCATTACGGGTACCTTCCTGCAAGCGCTCAATGGCTTCCTGAATCTCCTGAGTTGAGGTCTGGGTACGTTGCGCCAGGGTACGCACTTCATCCGCCACCACAGCAAAACCACGGCCCTGTTCACCAGCGCGTGCCGCCTCAATGGCTGCATTCAATGCCAACAGATTAGTCTGCTCAGCGATGCCCTTAATAACATCAACTACCGAGCCGATGCTCTCACTGTCTGTTTCCAGGGTGCGAATACGATCCGAAACATGCTCCACATCCACTACCAGATCATTAGTTGCAGTTACCGCTTCACTGACAATCGTATTGCCTTTCTGTGCTTCAGTCTGGGTCTCACGCGCTTCGGCATCAGCACTTTCAGCATTACGCGCAACGTCCTGCGCCGTTGCCACCATCTCATTCATCGCCGCGGCAACCTGCTCAATCTCTGCACGCTGTGCATTAATACTCTCGTTTGCCTTCAGGCTGACATTAGTCATCTGCGAAGCGGAATCAGCCAGCTGGCCGGTCGCACCCGAAATCTGTCCAATAAGATGGCGCATCTGCTCCACCATGGCATTGAAGCTCACGGCGATACTGGATAATTCACTCGGCCCGGTCACTTCAAGACTAACGGTTAAATCTGAGTCCGCTGCAATCCGCTCCATGGTCTTGCGCATCTGATCCAGCGGGCCACGGACTGACTGATAAACAGCCACCGACAACAAGCCCAGCACAGCAATAATAGCCACAGTAGCAGTTAACAGAATGAATAATTCCTGTTCATAGGCGCGATGAATCGCCTGACGCTCCTCACCGGCTACCCGCAACTGCAAAGATACCAGTTCGCTAATCTTTTCACTGATGGGGTCTACAGCGTTATACAGCGGGCCATCAAATTCATTAAGTGTCCCAGCCACTGGCTTGCCCGACGTAGCAAGGGTCTGGAGTAGCTGCGAGGCTCTGTCTATTTCGCGGTTAGCACTCAAAAACAGGCGGCTGGCTTCGCTAGCCAGCTGGCTCTCTTCATCCGTCAGATCAGTCGCCATATACTTCGACCAGCCCGTCTTAATCTGCTCCCGTGCTTTGCGAATACTCTGCTGTGCTTCGCTCGCGGATACCATACCGGCATTGGCCTTATTCACCGCATCCACTACCAATATGGCATAGTCATCAGCGATCATCTTCAGATCTTCCAGCGGCACCACCCGATCATAATAAATTCGGTCAACACCAGCATTAATCTGTTTGAGCTGTGACAAGGCAGTCGATACCACGATCAGTACGCCAATAATTGGCAGTACAGAGGTAAGTATCAGCTTGAAGCGAATAGAAAGGTTCTGCATAAAAACTCCAGTCAGGCCAGGTCCAAATCCATCCAGAGGAATGAACTGTCCAATCCATATGGAGCAGCGTAAAGATAAGGAAGGCGTATATTTGCGAGCGCATCATCAAACGGCGTCGAACCAGCATACTCAATTGTGTCTGCTGTGTTTAGCACAAAGACTACCGAGGGCCTGTTATCGGCCGTCCAGGGTCAAAATTTATACCTTTCACTCAATAAAAATTAGAAATAACTAATTAACAGGCATACAATCCCCCAGATCAAAACAGGGGTAACAGAGACAGCAATTACTGACTGGGCACCAGCTTTTTTTTCAACTGTACGTTTTTTCCTCAACCCAGCCTCGGTATAATTGCGCCATCTATATCTACTCGCACTGATAACGGGTAACTGAGTAAATGAGTAAAAAGATTGTTTTTGCAACAGCAGGCCTGCTGCTGAGTCTTCATACAGGTACCGTACTGGCAGCCGGAGAACTGGGTAAGGGTACACGTGCATTCGACAGCCAGAACTACAGCGCAGCACTGAACGAACTGCAGCCGCTGGCAAAAGACGGTAACCCGGACGCCCTGAACATGGTTGGCCAGATGTATGAAAATGGCTGGGGCATCACTAAAGATGAAGAAAAAGCTCGCCAGTATTACGACCGGGGCGCTGCACAAGGCCACCTGGCCAGCGTAAACAGCCTGCGTAAACTAAAAAACCTGGATTACCTGATTGAGCTGAAAACCGTTAAAAGCCAGGCAATGGACGGCTCCGCCAGCGCTCAGAACCGCCTCGGTGAGATGTATGAGTTCGGCCAGGGCGTCAGCCGCAGTGCCAGCGATGCGTTCAAATGGTACAAAACAGCAGCTGAGCAAGGTCTGGTTGCTGCACAGCACAACCTGGCACGTAGCTACAACTTCGGTACCGGTGTTGCGCAAAATTTCAAAACAGCAGAACGCTGGTACCTGAAAGCCGCTGAACAGGGCCACACCCAGGCGATGTTTTTCCTGGGTACTCTGTACTCCAACAACCATGGTAGCGATGCCAGTACGAACACCAATGTCATCGCCTACGCCTGGATGCATAACGCTGCACTGCTGGGTAACGATACTGCCAGTGCGATTGAGCGCCGACTGAAGATGAAGCTCTCCAAAGCAGAGCAGGAAACTGCCGACCAGCTGGCCAGCAAGCTCGAAGCACACTACGTAGCGCCGTATAAAAAGTGATCTGAGCGCCTGTCAGATCAACCAGGGGGTGCTTTCGAGCACCCTTTTTTGGGTCCGGACAGTAGCACCACAACCCGTGTTGACGGTACTATCGCCCCCTGTTTCGCTGCCAGCGCCAGCTGCGCAGCACCGCTAAAAAGAATCGAGGACCCCCGTGCGCCAGTTTCCTGAAAGCTTTGATGAAATAAAACCGGCCGGCCCATTACGACGCCTGGGTGCGCTGCTCTATGACTTTATGCTGACCGCAGCACTGTGGATGGTCGTCGGCGCAATTGCCGTTGGCCTGAATGGCGGCGAAGCAACCGACCCATCCCGACCCGCGCTGCTGCAGTCTATTTTATTTATTAT
>JAIBDV010000025.1 GCA_024686055.1 Neptuniibacter sp. | reverse complement strand
CTGGACTATCTGGGAGGGTCTCGCCATCGTTACACCCCGATGCTGGTACGACGGCTCGATCAGCCCGTGGGGCGGGCCGGGCAGTTACTCAGTGAGAAATTGCAGCAACAGTTTGGACTGGTTTCGTAGCTGGAGCTGTTGCTGCATCCTGTCTATTTAGAGATCACCCATCACGCGCATATAGGCGTTGATATTGTCAGATGTACGGCTGGTCGGGTTCAGTTTGTCTGCGACAGTCAGGGCGGTATGCAGGTCTTTCAGTGATTTCGTTTCACTGTCTGACAGAGTGCTGGCATCGCTGCTGCGCAAATAATCGGCGAGTGCAGCGGCAGTTTCAGGAATATCAGCTTCAAACGTTTTTGATTTGGAGCCATCGAGGTTTTCCAGAATGGATTTTGAATTCTGCAGAATCTCCAGCAGCCCGCTGGGTGCGTCTTCCTGCTTCTCCAGTTTTGCACTGAAAGAGTCGATAAACGTGGTCAGCTCACCCACGGTATCGGCTTCGCTGCTATCACTGTCAGCCGTCAGGGGTAAGTCTGTATTGAGGCCTTCAGCATCACTGGCTGAAATAAGGTCCAGTTCAGCCATACGGTTAACAAATTGCTGACTCAGTTTGAAGCTTGGGCTGACGATATCAAATTCACTGTTCAGTGCAGCCAGCTTCTCTGCGCGGGTGGAGAACTGTGCGGCGGGTTTCTGCTCGCTGCTCTCATCGGTTGTGGCTGCGGTTGTGGTGGCGCCCGTGACAGCCGCGTTGCTGGTGGTAGCGGCGGTATTGGTTGGCGCTGTATAACTGCTGATTGTGTTCATCTACGGGGTCCCTGTAAACGGTAAACGTTTGTTTGTTCCGGAATAAGCAATTTCCGTGCCTTGCCGTATTCTGCTCTGGGGCACTAAAAAGTGGATCTATCAGGCAAAGGTTTGCCGCTTATAGCCAGTGCTTATATATGGTTGCCGGAAACACGGGCATAGGCGTTCAGCTGGTCGCTGTTGTGGCTGATCGGGTTCAGCTTGTATGCCACGACCATGGCGGTGCGTATATCTTCCAGGGTCTGATGATGGTGTGCGGGGATGACGGGCGCGTTTTCGGCGCTGAAATGCAGCCCCAGTGCGGCCAGCGTGGTGCCGATCTCGGCATCATGGGCGCGGGACTGGGAGACCTCCATATGATCCAGGATGATGCGGGTATCACGCAGTGTATTAACCAGTGACGCTCGCTCGGGTTGTGTGCTCAGAACGTTGGCCAGCTGTTCCAGAAAAGCTTCCATGATTGACAGTGATTCAGTCCGGGGCTCTGCATCGACAGGTTGCGGCAGGCGGGTAATCAGCACCTGGGCTTCATCATGGCGTAATAGTGCCAGCTGGGTCATACGAGTGAGAAAGCTCTCGCTAATATGAAACTCGGGGTCGGCCAGATCAAATTCCTGGTTTAGCCTGGCAAGCCTGGCCGCGCGGGATGAAAAGCGGGTTGTTACGGATTTTTCCGAGTTATCCTCGGCTTTGCTCTGGACTGCGGTTGTGGCTTTTGCGCCGGTGGCGGCAGCCGTACCAGTGTTACGTGGCTGGGTAGGGAGGTTATTGCTGTAGGCACCGATGCCGTTGCTTTGCATGGGAATTCATCCGTTGAACAGGGGGACTGCCACCAGCTGAGCTGGGGAAGTCTGTTGTCGGAATATGCCCGCTGAACAGCATCACAGCGGGCACTTGCTAGTGCTGTTCTGATCAATCGGGCAGGGTAACGTTAACCTCGAGTACGGAGCAGTCATCGTTGCTGTCCAGTTGTACGCTGACCTGGTCCTGATCAATGGCAATGTACTTCTTGATTACCGCAATGATTTCTTGTTGCATCTGGGGCAGGTAATCTGGATTTGCCCGCGCGCCGCGCTCATGGGCGACGATGATCTGCAGCCGCTCTTTGGCCAGTTCCGCAGAGGTTGGTTGCGCCTTGCTTCGGAAATAGTCGAAGAAGCTCATTATTTACCTCCCAGGAACCGCTGGAAGAATCCTTTCTTCGGTGCATGAAGGAAGCGATGTTCCAGTTCTTTGCCCAGCAGTCGCTGTACGGCGTCATCGTAGGCCTGGCCTGCATCTGAAGCATTATCCAGAATCACCGGTGTACCCGAGTTGGAGGCCTTGAGCACCGCTTCAGACTCTGGGATAACACCCAGCAGTGGGATGGCCAGGATATCTTCAACATCGGATACGCTAAGCATTTCGCCAGCATCAACTCGGGCAGGATTGTAGCGGGTCAGCAACAGGTGTTCCTGCACCGGCTCATCGGCTTTTTCGGCCCGGCGTGATTTGCTCTGCAAAATGCCCAGAATGCGATCTGAGTCACGTACAGAGGAGACTTCCGGGTTGGTGGTGACAATCGCAACATCAGCAAAATACAGCGCCATCTGTGCGCCTTTTTCGATACCGGCGGGGGAGTCACAGATGATGTAATCAAAGGTTTCGGCCAGTTCGTCTAGCACAATGCCAACACCTTCCTGGGTCAGCGCGTCTTTGTCACGGGTCTGAGAGGCTGGCAGGATAAACAGGTTGTCGGTACGTTTATCTTTGATCAGGGCCTGGTTCAGGGTGGCTTCCTGTTTGATAACGTTGACAAAGTCGTAAACCACACGACGTTCACAACCCATGATCAGATCAAGGTTTCGCAGGCCTACATCAAAGTCGATGACGACGGTTTTGAAGCCGCTCAGCGCAAGACCTGTACCTATTGCTGCGCTGGTTGTGGTTTTTCCGACACCGCCTTTTCCGGATGTCACGACAATAATTTTGGCCAATTTCCTCTCCTGGTTGCCTGTTTCAATCGATCGTTTAACTGCGGCGAGTATTTATTAAAGCTCAGCGACATGCAAGCTGTCGCCGTCAAGATGAATATGGGCAGATTGCTGCCACCGCTGCTTGCGCAGTGCATCGCTGAGAATGAAGTTGCCAGCAATGGCAACCAGTTCAGCGGAGAGGGTATGGCAGAAGATATTTGCATCAGTATCCCCTTTTACACCTGCCAGTGCCCGGCCGCGCAGCGTGCCGTAGATATGGATATCACCATCGGCTAAAACCTCAGCGCCTTCACTGACCTGGGACAGTACAATGAGGTCGCCGCCTTCAGCATAAACCTGCTGGCCGGAACGTACGGGCCGGGTAATCACTTTGCTGGGCTTGCGCACCTGCTTTTCTTCCACCACTTTCTTAACGATTACTTCAGCCTGAGGGGCATCACGCTCGGTTTCCAGTGGAGTGCTGCTACGACCGGTCGCCGGGATAATCGCCAGCCCGGTTTCGCGTGCGGCGTCCAGCAAGTGGACTGGCACGGCTCGTAACGCCAGAGGCTGCAGATGAAAGGTGCGGCAGATTTCCAGCCTGGCGACAAAATCCGGACTATGGTCAGCCGGCATTTTTTCGAGGCTGATGACGACGGGAGACTGCTGGAAGAACTGAGGTGCCTGCTGAACTTTATCACGCAGCTGCTCGGTAAAAGAGGCATCTGAAAACTGATAAAGTTCAAGCACAATAATGCTGACCGCGCTACCTTTTAGCTGGAAGCAGGCATCGTTCATAGAGTCATCCTTACACGGGTACTGGCGGGAAGATAAAGCCGCTGGGGCTATATGTTACGGCTAAGCATTAAACCGCACACGGGCAGATTTCGCAAAGCACAATCGGCTTAAACTGACCTGAATCTGATGTTTGAATTCAGAATCGATCAGCCGCTACTCAGCGGCTCGTCCCTTTCTCCTGTTTAGCTATTTTTGGGTCAGTCCTTTGTAGCAGGTTTTAGCGGCTGACAGCTGTTGAGTGTTTGCTGATGAAAGTGCTGCCAGCTTGCGTGCATTTGTCTGAATTCCTGATGAAGCCAGCGGCTGAAGGCGACCACCTTGGGCCTGTTTTTATGGTTGTGGGGTGTGACCAGGTAATAGCTCAGGGGCGACTCCAGGTAGCAGGGCAGTGGACACACCAGCAGGCCACGCTCAATCAGTTCATAGACCAGACTAAAGCGGAGCAGGCTGTAGCCCTGCCCGGCCAGCACAGCCTCAACCAGCATATTGGAATCGGTGAGCCGGAGCCTGGGTGTGGCTGGAACGGGTTCGACATCCAGTCCGGCGCGCTGGCGAAACGACGAGTAGATGCCTGGCAGGTCCGGTGAGTCATCTTCCAGAACAGGCATCCGTGCCAGCTGCGGGGTCAGCGCCTGGTCTGGGTCGAGCAGATGAGGGCTACATAATGGCACCAGGTAGTCAGCGCCTAGTGGTTGTTCGTTATACCCCGCGTACCCTCCCCGGCCAAAACGCAGTGCCAGGTCCGTCTGGCCATCACCAAAATTAACCAGTGCGTTAGTGGGCGACAGGTTAACGCTGAAGTCGGGTTCTGCCTGATGAAAAAAGCCCAGCCGCGGAACCAGCCAGCGCGCAGAAAATGAGGGCAGTGCGCTGATGGTCAGCTGATTTGGGTGCGGGTCTGCATGGAGGCTGTTCAACCCCTGGGTGAGTGTATCCAGACCCTGCTGAACGAACCCAAGCAGTTGTCTGCCAGCGTCGGTTAACACCACTTCACGATTAAGGCGCAGAAATAGTGGCTGGCCAACATATTGCTCCAGGGTTTTTATCTGCTGGCTTACGGCTGCCTGGCTGACAAATAACTGGCCAGCGGCAATCTTGAAGCTGCCAGCCTCGGCGGCGACCCGAAACACCCGTAAAGCATTCAATGGCACGGATCTATTCATCTGGGCGGACTCACCACATAAGAAAAAGTTAACTGATATTGATTTATCTCGTTTGTCAGGTCTACCCCATTCGCTGAAAAATAGCAGTGTGAATGGTTATTTAAACGGAGATCTAAAATGAACAGCATCAGTTGCACTAAACCCTTAGAGGTGAAACATACATTGGTTTTCCGGTTAAAACAGACGTTCCTGCACCTGTTGAAGCGTTGTGCCCAGCAGATTGATCACTGGAAGCGGTGTAGTCATAACCGGCAGATGATGGCGCAGATGGATGATCATCTACGCAAGGATATCGGGCTGACTCAGAGCGAGTGGAAGCGCGAAATTGCCAAGCCATTCTGGCGAGACTAGGGGTGAAATCGCTGGTCAATGATTGATCAGCAATGAATTTTGATTGCTCGCTAACTTGAAGCTCCGTTCGGGCCGTCGGTCTGGGTCGAAGTTGAATCTGAGCCTGGGCAAGGGCTGTAGCCTGGCAGAGTAAACGGACTGTTGATCGATTTTTGTTCGGAATCTGCAATCAGCGAATAATCAAAACTGAATATTGATTATTCGCTGATTGCACATCTGTCAGGGGACGCTGCAATGAACCAGGGGTGGGTGCGGTGCTTTTGCCGGACGAGACTGATAGAATTGCGCGCTTATTTTTACGTGCTGTATTTCTTCCTTGCTAAAGTCTGGAGCTGACGATCGATGGGCCTGCCGAACGTGCAACCTGAGCGCTATCAAGCGCTGCTGAATGAAAAACTGGATTGGGTAACAACAGAGTTTGCCGAGTTCGACCTGCCACAGGTTGAGGTGTTCGAATCTAAGCCCAGTCATTACCGGTTGCGCGCCGAGTTTCGGATCTGGCATGAAGGTGATGATCTTTATTATGTGATGTTCGATGGCGATAAGCATACGCCGGTGCGTATTGATAACTGCCCGATGGTGTCTACCCGTATTCATGACATGATGTTTGAGCTGCTGGACGTGATCCGCCCGAACGAGCAGTTGCGTCGCCGTCTGTTCCAGGTCGATTTCCTCAGTACCCTGACTGGTGAGCTGACCGTGACTCTGCTTTACCATCGTAAGATTGATGAGCAGTGGGCTGAAGAGGCGCGCCAGCTGCGTGAGCGCTTCAATATCGACATCATTGGCCGTTCTCGTAAAACCAAGCTTCTGCTGGACCGTGACTATGTGATCGAAACGCTGAATATCAATGACACCGCGTTCAAAATCAAGCAGGTGGAAAACAGCTTCAGCCAGCCCAATGGGCATGTCTGTGAGCAGATGATTCAGTGGGGGCTGGATGCTACTGCGAATACCGGTGGTGATCTGGTTGAGTACTATTGTGGTGCGGGCACCTTTACCATTCCACTGGCGCAGAATTTCCGCCGAGTGGTGGCCACCGAGCTGGCAAAAGTGTCGGTGCATGCTGCGAAAGACAATATCGAACTCAACGGTATTACCAATGTAGATGTGGTGCGTATCAGCGCGGAGGATTTCTCTCTGGTGCTGCAGGGCAAGCTGAAAACCCGCCGGGTGGACGGTCTTAATCTGGAAGCGTGTAACTTCACTACAGTGCTGGTGGATCCGCCACGGGCCGGGCTGGATGATGATACGGTGGAGCAGGTGCAGCAGTACGATAATATCCTGTACGTATCCTGTAATCCGGTGACGCTGAAAGAGAACCTCAAAGCGATCTGTAAAAACTACAAAATTGAGCGCTTTGCGCTGTTTGATCAGTTTCCCTATACCCACCATATGGAATGCGGCGTTTTCCTGACGCGTCGTTAAGCACTGATCCGCGTGCTGGCTGTCGCCAGGGGCAGGGCTCCTGGCGACAGCTTATGTATACCTTCCTCTATTCTGTTAAGCGTTCAATTCTTCGATTAAGGCCGCCATCAGTTGTGCTGCGCTTAGTTGCCGTGCCAGCTCCAGCCCTTGCCCTGCCCAGAGTGACAGATAGTCTGCGTTGTTTGCCTGAGCGGCGGCGCTGCGCAAAGGTCGGGTCAGGCTGTTTTGCCAGGGGAAGGGCAGAATCGCATCGGGCTGTGCATCCAGCGCCTCCATCATCGGATTGATGATGCCGCGGGCATAACGGCCGGAAAACGCACGGGTCAGGCGGGTCTGTTCGGCTTTGCTGCTGAAAATTGCCTGTTTGTAACTGGCGGGAATATTCGCCTCCGGGCAGGTCAGAAAAGCCGTGCCCAGTTGAGCAGCGCTGGCACCGAGCTGTATTGCCGCGCGAACTCCTTGACCATTCATAATCCCCCCCGCCGCAATAACTGTCAGACTGACCGCGGCGCTGATCTGTGCCACCAGTGCCAGTGTGCCGATCATCGGGTTACTGTTACTGAACCCGCCGCGATGCCCCCCCGCTTCGCTGCCTTGCGCAATAATGATATCGACGCCGCTCTGTTCCAGCAGGCAGGCTTCTTCGGTAGACGTGGCGGTGCCAATCAGTGTGAGACCCGCCTGGCGTGCTGCCAGCATGGCTGATTCAGGTAATAGGCCAAACGTGAAGCTCAGGGCACTTGCACCGCTGTCCAGTACGACAGCCAGCTGCTGGTCGAAACTCTGTCCCTGGTCATGACTCAGGACCGGGGCGGGGATCGCCAGCGCCTGGCAAAACGGCGTCAGGGCGGTAACGGCACCGCGGGTGTTGCTCGGATACGCGGGGGGTGTTTCGGGGACAAACAGATTAACGCCAAAGGGTTTGTCGGTCAGACTGCGTATCGCCGCGCAATCGGTAGCCAGTTGCTGCGGGCTGAGATAGGCGCCACCGATAAAACCCATTCCGCCTGCTTCACTTGCGGCTGCGACCAGTGCTGGGCTATCCGCACCTCCGGCCATCGGGGCTTTGATAATCGGGTATTCAATGGCCAGTAACTGGCAGAGGCTGGCAGGGGTCATAGTCGTATCCGTCGCTTATTTCACAGACGGCCAGCATAACCATCGAGGGCTGCGCTGTAGAATAGTTATTAGCGAACGGCGGGTTCTGTTTAGCAGATGGATAGGGGCAGGCTCAGTAGAGCGGGCCTGCTGTTTCCAGTTGAATCAGGTAGAGCCGCAGGTCCAGTTCCAGCTGGTGGTAATCCGGTTCCATATGGCAGCACAGCTGATAGAAGGCTTTGTTGTGTTCTTTCTCTTTAAAGTGGGCCAGCTCGTGGACCAGGATCATGCGTAAAAGCGCCTCGGGACCCTCTTTGAATATCGCGTCCACCCGGATTTCGTGTTTGGCTTTGAGTTTGCCGCCCTGAACCCGACTGATAAACGTATGTAATCCCAGGGCATCTTTGACGGCATTGATCTTACGATCCCAGATGACTTTACTTAACGGCGGCGATTTACGCATGTACTGATTTTTCAGCATCATGCAGTAGTCATACAGTGCCTTTTCGCTGCGAATGTTGTGCGGCTGCGGATATTTCTGTTGGAGATAGCTGGCCAGCTTCTGGGTGTCAATCAGCTGCTGGACCTGCTGTTTGATCGTCTCGGGATAGCCGTTGAGGTAGGTCAGGTGAGGCATAGTCATCCGTTTGCTGGCGTTGGGGTCATGGATGCCCGCTATTGTAGGGCTCGCCGACGAGGAGGTACAGCTGAGGGCTAATCACCTACATTTAATCTGTCTTAATTCTGGGGCAGGCACCGTATAATCGCCGGTCCATTTTTGAATATAAGCTCCGGTTTTACGTTCCGGTTCGCTAAGGAGAAACGATGTCCCAGATTGTAGTCTGCGCCCTGTACAAGTTTGTCACCCTGGATAACTACGAAGCGCTGCGCGAGCCGCTGCGACAGGTGATGGAAGACAATGGTGTGCGTGGTACTTTGCTGCTGGCGCAGGAAGGTGTGAATGGCACGGTGGCGGGTACCCGTGAGGCGATTGATACGCTGCTGGCCTGGCTGCAGGCGGATGAGCGGCTGGCGGGTCTGGTCTATAAAGAGTCATGCGATGACCACAACCCGTTCTACCGCACCAAGGTGAAGCTCAAGAAAGAGATTGTCACCATGGGCGTTGAAGGAATTGATCCGAAGAAGGTGGTGGGTACCTATGTTAAGCCTGCTGACTGGAATGCGCTGATCTCGGACCCGGATGTTGTGCTGGTCGATACCCGTAACGATTACGAGGTGCAGGTGGGTACGTTCAAGGGTGCCGTTAACCCGGTAACGGATACTTTCCGTGAGTTCCCGGCCTATGTAAAAGAGAACATGGACCCGGCCAGACAGAAGAAAGTGGCAATGTTCTGTACCGGTGGTATTCGTTGTGAGAAGTCCACTGCCTATATGAAAGAGCAGGGCTTCGATGAGGTTTATCATCTGGAAGGCGGGATTCTGAAGTATCTGGAAGAGGTGCCGCAGGATGAAACGTTGTGGGAAGGTGAGTGCTTCGTCTTTGATAACCGGGTGACGGTTAATCATCAGCTGGAAAAGGGCCAGTACGATCAGTGTCATGCCTGCCGGATGCCGATTACCGAAGCTGAAAAGGCGCATGCGCATTATGTGCAGGGTGTGAGCTGTCATCACTGTCACGATAAGTTTGATGAAGCCCAGCGTGAGCGCTTTGTGCAACGACAGAAGCAGATGGAGCTGGCAAAGCAGCGGGGCGATGCGCACATGGGGGCGGATGCGATTGAGACGATCAATAAGCGCCGTAATGAAAAAGTGGAGCGTCGTCAGCAACAGCAGCAGTTGAATGAAAGCCAGGGTTAAGTTGTAACAGGGGCACGGCTTGCCGTGCCCTGACGCTTATGCTTGGCCGTCTTACAGGCCTTCGTAGGCCAGCAGGGTGAAGACAGGAATATCGGCTTCTGATATACGTGTAGAGCCGTTCAGGTCAGGCAGGTCGATCAGTGCGGCCGTTTCGTATATCTGGGCACCCAGTTTGCGAATCAATGTTGCGGCGGCCAGTACAGTACCGCCGGTGGCGATCAGATCATCAAAGATGAGAACGTTATCGCCTTCGCTGACAGCATCAGTCTGCATCTCTACGGTTGAAGTACCGTATTCGAGGGTGTAATCCTGGCAGATGGTTTCACCTGGCAGTTTGCCTTTCTTACGCACCAGTACCAGCGGCAGATTGAGTGCATAGGCCATGATAGAGCCAAGCAGGAAACCACGGGCGTCGATGCAGGCGATATGGGTGATACCTGAGTCGATATAACGGGTTGTCAGGGCATCAGATACCATGCGCAGGGCTTTCGGGTCTTTGAAGATCGGGGTGACGTCACGAAAAGCGATGCCTGGTTCAGGCCAGTCATGGATGGTACGTACGACTGACTTTACATAGCACTCGTCGTAAGACATGCAGTTTTCCTCAAAATATAGGTCGTTATATATAATTGATGTGGCTCAATGTTTGCGATAGAGCGAAAGGGTCTAATGTCTGTGTTGGGTTACACATTGAGAAGGCTACTTCATTGTGCAACGATTAACGCCCACAGCAAGGCTGCGGGCGTTTTTTTTATTACAACAGGCGGTTGAGGCGCTTAGCCAGTCTGAATCTGATCAGCGCAGGCTGGTTTGACCAATGATTTTTCGCTCTCGCTGTCTCTTGGGCACTCGCCGGATACTTCGTACAGCTCATCCTGCAGCAATATTTCAACTTCTTTGCCATCAACCCGGATCAGGCCGTTTTTCTGGAAGCGGGTAAAAATGCGACTGACCGTTTCAACGGCAAGCCCCAGGTAGTTACCAATTTCGTTGCGGGACATTGAAAGGCGGAAGGCCGCCGCAGAATAGCCGCGCATTTTGAAACGGTTAGATAGCTTGACCAGGAAAGTGGCTACGCGCTCCTCTGCGTTTTTCTTCGACAGCAGTAACATCATCTGCTGTTCGTCACGAATCTCCTTGCTCATGGTGCGCAGAATTTGCCGACGCAGCTCTGGCATTTGTCCGGAGAGGTCATCAAGACGCTCAAACGGAATTTCACAGACAGTCGTTGTTTCCAGTACTTTGGCGGACACTGGGTAAGTTGCTTCATCGAAGCCGCTCAATCCCAATAGCTCACCCGGGAAGTAGAAGCCGGTTATCTGTTCTTCACCCTCGTTTGTGATGGTATAGCTTTTGATTGTACCAGCACGCACAGCATAGACGGATGAGAAGGGTTCCCCCTGATGGAACAGGTGCTCACCTTTTTTCAGCGGACGACTTTTTTCGATAATGTTATCGAGTCGTTCCATTTCGGTCATGTTTAATGAAACCGGTAAGCATAAGGAACTGAGGCTACAGGTGCTGCAATGCGCCTGTTGCAGGCTACGCAGCTTCCCTTCTGTCGCTTTAATGTCACTCATTGGACAGGCCCTGCTTTATTATGTTTTGTTTTACACAAATTGAGTCGCTACGCGGATGATTATGAATCATTTCCGCGTAGCCGGGAAGGGGCTGCCTGTTTAAATGATGCGGGAGAAGCCCTTGGTTGGTTGCTGCTTTGGTATATAACTGTCAAATGCCATACAGATACGGCGGATCAGCAAACGCCCCCGGTTGGTGACCTGTATACCTGTATTGCTCAGTGTGATCAGACCATCGTCAGCGAAGTGCGCTAGTTCAACCTGTTCGGCAGCAAAATACTGTTTGAATTGCAGACCAAAGCGTTGCTCAATTGGCGCGTAATCCAGCTCGAAATGGCAGATCAGCTGGGTGATCACATGACGGCGAATCCGGTCGTCGGCGTTCAGACAGACACCGCGGCGGATCGCTGTGCTATGGTCATCCACGGCCTTGCCATAGGCGGCCATATCATGTTCATTCTGGTAGTAGACATCGCCAATCTGGCTGATGGCCGAGACGCCCATGGCAACCAGATCACAGTCCGAGTGGGTCGTGTAACCCTGGAAATTACGATGCAGCTGGCCGTTACGCTGGGCGATTGCCAGTTCGTCATCCGGCTTGGCAAAGTGATCCATGCCGATATAAACATAGCCAGCATTGATCAGCTTCTGAATCGTGTGTTGCAGAATAGCCAGTTTGGTTTCGGCAGACGGAAGGGTGTCGGCCTCGATATGTTTCTGTGAACGGAAACGGTCCGGCATATGGGCATAGTTGAACACCGATAACCGGTCAGGTGACATCTCGATGACGACGTCCAGTGTTTCACTGAAGCTTTCCAGCGTCTGGAAAGGCAGGCCGTAGATCAGGTCCATGTTCAGTGAGCGGAAGCCTTCACTGCGGGCTTTTTCCAGGATCGCGCGGGTCTGTTCCGTGCTCTGTACCCGGTTAACCGCTTCCTGAACTTTGTGGTTTACATCCTGCACACCCAGACTGATACGGTTGAAGCCGATTTCGCGTAATACCGAGAGGGTATCCATGCTGGCTTCGCGTGGATCGATCTCGATAGAGTAATCGCCGGTGTCGTCGGACTTCAGATTGAAGTGTTTACCCATGTGCATCATCAGCTCGCGCATCTGGTCATCGCTGATAAAGGTTGGCGTGCCGCCGCCCCAGTGCAGCTGGTTTACGACACGGTCTTTGCTGTACCACTGGCTCAGCTGGGCCATTTCGCGGTACACCTGATCCAGATAGGGCTGGGCGCGTTTACGGTTCCGGGTGATCACCTTGTTGCAGGCGCAGTAGTAGCAAACGTGGGCACAGAACGGTATGTGGACGTAGAGCGACAGCGGTGCATCGGTGTCGGTGCTGGTCTGGCCGGTCTCAACCAGCTGCTGCGCGGTCAGTTCAGGATCGAACTGCAGGGCCGTTGGATAGGATGTGTAGCGAGGGCCGGCCAGGTCGTAGCGCTTGATAAGGTCAAGATCCCACTGGATCAGATTGTTGTTGTCCACACGAATACCTCAGGTTGGGTTGCCCGGCAAGTGTAGAGGCCGGACGATTGGTCGGCCTTGACGCGGGTCAAGGACTCAGCAAACCACCCCAGGGAATTGTGTACAGGCCGAAAACAATGATCAGGCTGCCGAATAGTCCTTTAGTGAACTGTTTTTGCAGCAGATTTTTAAATTGCTGAGCCAGTAAGCCGGTCAGTAGCAGGGTGGGTAAGGTACCCAGTCCGAAGCCGGCCATTAAGAGTGCGCTTTGCTGCCAGCTGGCTGCAGCCGAGGCCCAGATCAGCGTGCTGTAGACTAGCCCGCAAGGCAGCCAGCCCCAGAGCGTGCCCAGGGCAAACGCCTGGGGCAGGTTGCGGGCGGGGATAAAGCGCCCGGCCAACGGCTGGATAAAGCGCCAGAGCAATTTTCCACCTGCTTCCAGGCGGGTGACGCCAGACCACCACTGGGCAACGTACAGGCCCATGGCAATCAGCATTAGCCCGGCACCGGTACGCAGAGCCAGCATGATGGGCTGATCTCGTAACAGCCAGCTAAGGCTGCCTACCAGAGCGCCTGCAGCTGCGTAACTGAGAATTCGGCCCAGATTGTACCCTAAGAGTAGCAGAGGTCGTTTCTGGCCGTTGCTACCCATGCCGATGGTGGCGGCGATACCACCACACATACCGATACAGTGGCTGCCACCGAGCAGCCCCAGCAGCAGGGCTGTGGTGAGGGAGAGGGCCTCAGTGCTCATCTTTCTTCTTGCGGGCTTCTTCAGGAATCAACTGCTCATCATCATCGTAAAGAATGCTGTGAGCCGGGCTTTCCAGATCATCAAACTGGCCGCTGTTGACGCTCCAGAAGAACGCCCAGGTGGCGAAGGATACCAGGATGATCGCAATCGGGATCAGCAGGTAAATAATGTCCATGGTGTGGTCCTTATGGGTGCGTGACGCGTTGGGTTGCGCGGCGGCGTAATCGTGACAGGCGCAAGGCATTGCCGACCACCACCAGAGAGCTGGCCGACATACCGATAGCGGCCATCCAGGGAGCAATAAAGCCGAAGGCTGCCAGTGGCAGGGCGAGCAGGTTGTAGCACAGCGCCCAGCTCAGATTCTGGCGGATCACCTGGCGGCTGCGACGGGACAGGTGAATAGCATCGACCAGCCGTTGCAAATCGCTGCTGATGAGCACAGCATCGGCATTGGTTTTTGCCAGGTCGGTGGCGCTACCCATGGCAATGGATGTTTGCGCACCGGCCAGAACCGGGATGTCGTTGATGCCATCGCCGACCATAATCACCTCGGCACCACTGGCTTGAAGCTGGGCCACGTGGGCCAGTTTCTGCTCAGGTGAGACCCCGCGGGTAATGGTTTCAATGCCCAGTTGCTCAGCGGTTTCGTCTACTGCATGAGAATTATCCCCGGTCAGCATTTCGCACTGCAGGCCAGCGGCTTTGAGCTGAGAAATCGTCTCTCGCGCTTCGTGGCGTAGCTGGTCGTTAATGCGGAACCAGGCAAGAGGGTGCTGTTCGTTGCACAGCAGCAGCCATTTTCCTTCCAGGACTGGCTGTTTGGCCTCGCTACCAGCACACAGCTGGATAGCAAACTCGGGGGTGCCAATGCGATAGCGCTGATTGTTCACTATGCCTTCAATCCCCTGGCCAACGGTAACGTTGATCTGCTCGGCGCTCAGTTCGCTGGCGTAGGGGTGGAAGGCTTTGGCGATCGGATGCTCGGAATGTGTCTCCAGCGCAGCCGCCAGTTGCAGGCAGTGTGCTTCATTGAGGTCTGCAGCCGTCTGAGTCGACTGGAGGCTGAGGTTGCCTTCTGTCAGAGTACCGGTTTTATCAAAAATGATATGGCTGGCGCGGGCCAGGCTTTCTAGCACATGGCCGCGGGTGATCAGGAAACCATGCTGACGCAGGGTGCCCGTGGCGGCGGTCAGTGCGGTGGGGGTGGCCAGTGACAAAGCGCAGGGGCAGGTCACAACCAGTACCGACAGCGTGATCCACAGTGCATTGGCCGGTTCCAGCAGGTACCAGCTGCCG
>JAIBDV010000187.1 GCA_024686055.1 Neptuniibacter sp. | reverse complement strand
GGCCAGCGCTTCATCGCTGAAACCGCGCACCGGCTTGTCGAACTCCTGCTGGGCGCGGGTCAGAAAGTGCTGGGCCAGCAGCGGGATATCGCCCCGCCGACGACCCAGCGACGGCAGTAACAGGGTGACTTCGGCCAGCCGGTAATAGAGGTCCTGGCGGAACCGCCCGGCCCGTACCTCCTCTTCCAGGTCGCGGTTGGTGGAGGCGACAATGCGCACATCGACTTTGCGCCGCCGCTGTTCGCCCAGCGGGCGGACTTCGCGCTCCTGCAGTACCCGCAACAGTTTGACCTGAAACGCCGGGCTGATTTCGCCGATTTCATCCAGGAAAATGGTGCCGCCATTAGCCTGCTCGAACAGGCCAATATGGTCGCTGATCGCGCCGGTAAACGAGCCCTTTTTATGCCCGAACAGTTCCGAGGCCAGCAGCTCATCCGGCATGGCACCGCAGTTTTCCACCACAAAGGGCTGCTCGGCACGGGCGCTGTTGTAATGCAGAGCACGGGCAAACAGTTCTTTGCCGGTGCCTGACTCGCCGGTCACCAGCACCGAAATATCATAGGGGGCGATACGGCCCACCTGATCACAGATACTGTTGAGCGGGCTGTCCAGCCCCCGGCGGATCTCGGCCAGCTGAAACTGCTGCGCCAGCTGCTGTTTTTTCGCCCGCAGTTCACGCTGCAGTTGCGGCGCGGTGAGTTTCATCTCCATCGCCAGCAGCTCGTTCTGCTGCTGCAGCTGCGACAGCTGGCAGACCTCACGCAGGGTGTCCATCAGCGCATCCGGGTGCCAGGGCTTGGTAATGTACTGGTGAATACCGGAGTCGTTGATACCGCGAATAATATCGTCAGAATCGGTATAGCCCGACAGGATCAGCCGCCCGGTATCGGGCCAGCGATCGCGCACCTGGCTGAGCAGCTCGACCCCGGTCATACCCGGCATGCGCTGATCACAGAGAATGACCTGCACCGGCTGGTCTGCCAGCAGGCTCAGTGCCTGCTCGGCGCTGCTGGCGGTGAGTACATCAAACTCTTCATCCAGGGTGCGCTCCAGGGTTTCCAGCGAGCGCGGCTCGTCATCAACACAGAGCACCAGCGGCCGGGGTTCAGGCTGGAAGCTGTTCATAACCACTGGCTCAGCTGGTCGATCTGCTGTTGCAGGGCGCTGATCCGCTGTTCGATCACTTCCCGGCGTCGACGCTGCAGCCAGTCCAGCCATTGCGCCATCCCCTCACCGCTGCGGGCCGACAACTGGATCACCTCGATCTCCGGTTTCACCCGGCGGGCATAGTCGATACAGGCCTGCACATCGAAATCCAGATGGGGTAACAGGTCGATTTTATTCAGCAGCATCACGTCGGCAGCATGGAACATATCCGGGTATTTCAGCGGTTTATCTTCACCTTCGGTGACCGACAGAATGGCCACTTTATGCGCCTCGCCCAGATCAAACGCCGCCGGGCAGACCAGGTTGCCGACGTTTTCGATAAACAGCAGACCGCCGTCCAGCTCACCCAGCCCGTCCAGCGCATGGCCGACCATATGGGCATCCAGATGACAGCCCTTGCCGGTGTTGACCTGAATGGCCGGCACCCCGGTGGCGCGGATACGTTCGGCATCATGGGCGGTCTGCTGATCGCCCTCGATCACCGCGACTTTGTGCTGCCCTTTGAGCTGTGTGATGGTTTCGGTCAGCAGGGTGGTTTTGCCGGAGCCAGGGCTGGACACCAGGTTGAGCACAAACAGATTATCGCGGCTGAACCGGGCCCGGTTAGCGGCGGCGTACTGGTCGTTCTTACCCAGAATATCCTGTTCAATCTGCACCATCCGCGCCTGGCTCAGCCCCGGTGCATGGGCGCGGGCGGCGCCATGGCCATAGTGATGGTTATCACCGTCGACTCTTAACGCCGGTGCTTCCGTCGCTCCCTGATGGTGAGGCGGGTGCGCGTGAGCAGGCGCGTGGTGGTGTTCGTTGTGACCGTGTTGATGGGCATGTTCATGGCCGTGATGGCCCTCAATCTGCACTTCACCTTCGCTACATCCGCAAACAGTACACATACTTACTCCACCTCCAGTTCTTTTATTCTGAGTTCTTCGCCACCAGTAATCTGCACCTGATAGCTGCCACAGAGCGAACAGCTGTCGTAGCGCTGTTGCACAATAATGGCCTGCGAGCAGCCCAGGCACCAGCCGGTGGCGGGCAGTTCGATAATTTCCAGCCGGGCCCCCTCGGCCAGGCTGTGGCGGCTGACGGCATCAAAGCAGAACGTCAGCGCCTGGCTTTCAATCGCCGCCAGCGGGCCGATCTCCAGCCAGACGGTTTTTACTTTACTAAAATTCTGCACCACGGCCTGCTGCTCCAGCAGCTGGATCAGCCCTTCGGCGATCGACATCTCATGCATGTTCCGTCACCTCGACGCTGAAGCCGACACAGGGGTCGATCAGCAGGGTTAATGTCTGTGCCAGCGCCCGCGCCTGGTGAGCATCGGCCACAGTGACGCCCAGCAATTGCTGGCGCAGGGTGCCCTGTGGATGAAAGTTCCACTCGGTGGGGGCCAGGATCTGATAATCCGCTACCTGCTCACCGTCCAGCACCAGGCTGTGGATAAGCCGCCCCCGGGCACTGGGGATCTGCGCCAGACCAGTGCCCGGGGATAACGTCGGCGCTGCCTGTTCCAGGCTCTGATTGTGCAGCCGCTCTGGCAAAAGCTGAAGTTGATAGATCAGTTTTATAAAACGTACCGTCAGACCATGCAGGTTTCTGGTCATTTCCTGATCATTCAAGGTTAATTTCTGATCAATCAGACCGGTCTCGAAACAGCCCCCCTGCCACTGCGGTGCACAGCAGAAATCAGCATCCAGCCGGGGCTGTAATTGAACGGCTGCCAGTACTGGCAACGCTGCACAGCCGGGCCGCAGTGGCACTGCAGAAAAACGCTGCTCCAGTCGCTGCAGGCAGTGGTCCAGTGCATCCTCTGGCTGGCCAGTCTGCAGCCGCTCCAGCCGCTGGCTGATCGACAGCTGTAGCAGGTCGGGCAGCGGTTCCTGTGGCGGCAATGCCGGTGCCTTGAAAACCGCCGGGGCCAGTTGCAAGGCGGGCTTATGGCTGACCAGCAAACGGGCATAAAAGCGGTTAAAGCCCAGCAACGCTGCCTGAGCCTCATTACTGAGCGGCCCGCTACCCTCCGCCAGCCAGTCGCGCCAGAGCCGCAGCAGCTGTTCGCGGCCCTGTTCGGCCAGCAGCAGCTGCATCCGCGCCTGGCGCAGCGCCACACCGGCCTCATAGCCCAGCGCCTGCTCTGCCGCCGTCAGCGCAGCGATCTGCTGGGCCAGGCCACAGAGTGAAAACAACAATGGCAGCTGGCGTACCACCTGGCCAATGGGCCGACCCCGAAACAGCCGTCCTGCTGAACGGGGCCGAGTGGAACGGATCTCCAGTGCCGAAATCGTCTGTTGCTGCAATTGCAGCTTAATGGTCAGCGCGCCTGCCAGGTTCATCGGCGACGCCCTCCGGTGAGAAAGCCACGACGGCTCAGGCCTGCTGGTGCGGCGGGTTCTGACTGAATGTCTGCAGCAGATTCGTCAAAGTCTGATAATTCAAAATCAGCTACTGATTCATCATAATCCGACTCTATCATGGCCAGTGCTCGCTCACTGGGCGCCTGGTGCTCAGCTTCAAACAGGGCCGTCAGAATCGACTCGCCAGTGGCCAGCGCGGCGGTCTGATCGGCAAATTCAAACATCGGTGAAAACAGTGAACAGGCGGCGTAACGACCGAGCACCTCATCCTCACCGTGGATAACTTCATAATAGCCCGAGGGCAGATCAATCATCTGCCTGGCACCGACCGCCCAGTGATTCCAGCACTCCCCCGCTGCTGGCAGCAGCATCAGGTTCATACACCAGGGGGTAATCAGGATGCCCAGCGGCCGCTGCTGCAGTGTGAGCTGCGGTTCAAAACCGCAGCAGGCAACTGCCAGCTCAGGGTTGAGCAGCGGTAATCCGGCCATGCGTTGCTGCTCGATCTGCTGATAGCGGGCGCAGATCTGCTGGCGTAGCAGCGCCACCTGCGCATCCGGCGTCAGCCCCTGCGCCGCAGTCATCAGGGCGCCAGCAGCATAAACTGGACTTTCTCGCCGTCACATTCCGGGCAACGCCAGTGATCGGGCAGCTCGGAAAACGGCGTACCAGGAGCAATCTGCCAGACCGGATCACCGTCGGCCGGATTGTAGACATACCAGCAGATTTTGCATTCCAGCTGGCTGTCCGCACTCAGGGCGTCGTTGTTGCCCAGGTAACTGCCTTCGAAGGCGTTGGTCAGGCTCATATCAGCACCTCGCGGATTTCGGTCAGTCGTTCGGCGCTGTCGTTCAGATCTTCCTGAGCGGCACAGGCCACCGCCGGTACATTCACCACTTCCAGGGTATCCAGGATCAGCTGGTCAGTGGAATTGAAATACTGCACCCGCCACAGCGGCGCAATGGTGGTGCTGGTAATACGGCAGTTACCGTAGCCACGGGACAGAATGGTGACCGGGCCAACGCCCAGCTTGTGCGCCAGAAAGGCCTGATCCGCCGGAGAAAATGGCAGCAGCGACAGGTTAACCACATGGGGATCACTGTCGCTTTGCCAGCGCTGACACTGTTCCGCCAGTTCGGCCAGCACCGAGGGCACGTTGAGCAGCTCGGGGCTGAGTTCATCTTGCGTAACACTGAGCGGCTGCGCCTGCTGAAAAGTCTGGCTACGCACCAGTGTCGGAATATCGGCCACCTCGATGCGCTCATCCAGGCTGTTGCCGTCGCGGTCCAGCACCCGTAATCGCCAGACCCCGGCCAGCACCGTTTCCTGGGCCAGAATACGCGGCTCGCCTTCACACACCAGGCTGACCTCACCTTCACCCAGAATCTGGTTGAGCAGGTCCTGGTCTGCTTCCGTCAGCTCCCCCATGGCCAGGGTCTGGCTGGGTTCGCCCACCTGGTAACCGTTCAGCGCCTGCTGCAGACGTTCCAGCAGTGCCACGGCACCGGGGCATTGCTGCGCATCTTCGGCCTCGGGCAGCATCGGCAGGTCGTAGCTGTTCATCTCCGAGGGCATGCGCATGTAGTCCAGCACCTGCTCATCTTCTGATTCCTGCTGGCTACCTGGCCCCATCGGTACGTTCATCAGTGGAATCGCTTTATCAAACATAAGGTTAACCTCCCTGCTGACAGGCGTTAATCGGCGGTGGCGCAGGCGTGGCCTGGCCAGGGTCACAGGTCGGTATTAATTTAACAATGTGATCCAGCTGCTGCAGGTACGTATCCCAGTCCTGCACCCGGCTGATCTGGCCCAGATACTGGCCATTCGCCAGAATCACCAGGGTCGGCCACTGACTGAAGTTGTAACGACCCTGCAAAGCTTTTTCACTGTCGCGGCTGATCACCGCCGGGCTCAGTTGTGGAAACACCTTAACCAGCTCCGGCAGGATCACCGCTACATCATTGGACTCCGGGAAGCGCTTGGGTTCCTCAGTAAAAAACAGCAGGCTGAACGGCTGAGCAGCCACCCAGTCATCAAAACTGTGCTGATCCAGCAGTGGATACCGCTGGTTTTTCAGCAAATGATCAATCAGTGGCGAAGACATAGCACTCTCTCTTTATTGTCGTTTTGACCGGCTCAGGATTGTGGTGGTTGCAGATGGGCGGGCAGCTGTGGTTCCTGCTCCAGCAGATCAGCAAACAGCGCATCCAGCGCCTGGCCGTCCGTCACGGTGCCATCCTGAATGCCCTGCAGCGCCGCCAGTGCCTGTTGCACCTGATGGGCACGCTGTTCAGTCAGCACCTCACGGGCGGCACCCAGAAACACCAGCAACCAGCTGCCAATGGGCTGTTCCCCCACCAGCACCATATCCACCCGTTCCATCAGGCCCTGGTGTTCACATAGCGCATAACTGCCCTGAGGCTCCACGACCTGCATGGGAATGCCGATACACATCAGCTTTGCTCGTCCGGCAGGTTCGGGGCCAGGTTCTGGTTCAGCACCCGCACATCACCAATCCGGCAGGCGTCCTGTTCCGCAGGGCGACCGGCTTCATATTCAGCCAGCCCCAGTTCATCCGGAGCCAGCGTCGTTTTGGCCAGCGGCACCGCACGGCGCTGCGGCACCACACCAAACTGCGTCAGGTATTCCAGCGCCGTTGCCACCGCCGGGGCCAGCTGGGCCCGCACCGGCGTGCGCAGACTGCCACCAAAATCCTCCAGCTCGACCGGCTGGACGCCGATCAGAAACAGATCCTGCGGGTAGTCACCGGTGAAATCAGCCAGTGCCAGCACCTCCTGAAAGCCGGTCTGGTGCAGGCTCATCTGCTTGGCCCCCATAAATTTGGGCACCTCATC
>JAIBDV010000004.1 GCA_024686055.1 Neptuniibacter sp. | reverse complement strand
GAAGAGTTTTACGACAAGGTCGGCCTCAATGATTTCGCCGCCAGCTACTTCTTCCAGGACCAGGCCACCCATGGTTGGTGCACTGTAGCCCGCAGTAAGCAGGACACCGCGTTCTCCCAGGAACAACGGGGACTGTTAGCGGTCCTGACCCCTCACCTGTCGCAGGCGATGCGCATCAGCCTGCAGCTGTCTGCCGCCGCCCAGGCCAGTCAGCTGGCACTGGACAGCCTGGAAATGCTGCCCATCGGCATTATCCTGCTTTCCAGCCGCAATACCGCGGTCAGTTACAACAGCCGCGCCAGCCAGTTCATCAGCAAATCAGACAAGGTAGAGGACTGGCAGATTAACCTGCCCTGCCCCGCAGCCCAGCAACAATTGCTCAGCGCCGTTAAAAACATCATCAAGGCACCCACTCTGGCTACCAGCCAGTGCCTGAGTTTCAATCACGATAGCCTGAGCTATACCGCCGTAATCACCCCCTGGGTAAGCTCTGCGGCTCAACAGGAGTGGCTGCCAGATAACACCTGCTGCATGGTAATGCTCAACAGCAACAACAACGGCAATACAATTTCCAACGACTGGTTAAAGCAACGTTATGGTATCTCCCCGGCCGAAAGCAGGGTCATTCATCAACTGTTAGCTGGTCACACGCCCACCGAAGCTGCCGAGGTACTGTTTGTATCGCCCCATACAGTGCGGTTTCATATCAAAAGCCTGCTGGCGAAAACGGGCTGCGGTAGTCAGACACAAATGGTCGTCAAAGTGCTGCGCGACTTCAGTGGCCTGTATTAACCTCCAAATTCAGCATCTCAGGGATAAATCAGCAATAACGCCGGTCATACAACTATAAGAGATAGCGAACTGGCGATTTTTGCCTATATTTAGCTCACCTGATTGGAACTGGAGAATTCATCCATGCCATACAACGAGCAGTTAGCCCAGCGGCTACGTGCCAAGCTAGCCAGTGAAGAAGGGCTGAGCGAGAAAAATATGTTCGGAGGACTGGGGTTTCTGCTGAATGGAAATATGTGTTGCGGAGTAATAAAAGACAACATGGTGGCACGTATCGGCCCCAAACAATACCCAGATGCCCTTAAAATACGCCATGCACGCATCATGGATTTCACCGGTAAACCGCTCAAGGGTTTTGTTTACGTTGAACCGCCCGGTATTGAGGAAGAAGAAGATCTCGACGCCTGGCTGGAGCGCTGTCGCAGCTTTGTCACCGAACTTCCCCCCAAACAGCCCAACCCACAAGAACCTTCAAAAGAGTAGTGAAGCTCTCTGTTTTACGCGGCACAGCATGACTGTGCCGCAGCACTGCCAACCTGAACAGAGTAAAACAGAAAAAGGCACCAGACACTTATCAACTGTGCTCTGCCAGCGATAAACCTGCCAGGTCATTATATTCCACCGGCTCTGCCTCACCCACCGTTGATATCCCCATGAATCGCTTCAGATAATAGGCATATTGCTCAACGGCCATCAGCGAAAAGTTATTTATCTGGCGCAAGCCTGATTGCTCATTCAACCGAATGGCATCCTGAAACGCATAACTGGCATGCCGCATAGCATAGCTGTAAACCACCGCACCAGTACGGTCCAGGCCAGCCGCACTGTGCAGGTACACAACAACCGGATCAGGTAGCTGACTGCTCAGCAACTGGTGCAAACGTTGAACTACCCGGTGTTCCATCTGTTTACCCAGATCTTCTTTGATTAGCCCCAGATTGATCACTTTTTCAATATCATCGTGAATAAGTAACCCTTTGTCCGAATGCTGCTCAAAAAACACCGTCTCCATGTCCAGATAACGGCCTTCCAGGCCGGTATTACTCATTAACGACAGTGAGACAAAATGGAAACGCTCAGGCAGTTGCGTTGACATAGGCATCTGTTGATGGATATCGGTCGCACCGCTTTCCAGGCACTGATTAATCGTTCGTACAACCAGGTCAAACGCCATAAACTGGCGCCCCTCTTTCTGCACGATCGGTGTATTTCCACGCACCAGAAGGTTACTTCCAACCTGATCAACCAACCGCACACGTGTCGGATTAAAGTTACTCATCATCCCTCTCCTGCATAATCCCTGTTACTCACCGTTACAGTACAATAACGGTCACATAACCTGCGTTGATGTTCAACAATTAACTACCATAAAACATGGTAGTTAATTTCACAGCAAGCGATAGCTTTCCGACCCCCAGTATCAACGCACCTGATAAGCCCGTATGAACATATCCACACAACTCTGCACATAGCGCTGATGGTCGGCATCGGCAAGCAGTACGGCCAGGTTTAACTCCTTGCGCATCCGCTGTTCGCCCTGCACCATTTTCAAAAACTGTACAGCAGCAAAGCGCGGCTCTGAAATATCCGCTTTGCCCTGTGCTGTCAGCTGGGCCAGATACTCCGAAAACAACGAGATCACCTGCTCTGGCCCCGCCTCAAAATAGATTTCTGCCAACTGTGGGTGCGTCAATGATTGCGCTATGCAGGTACGAAACACCGATAACGCTTCCTGGGAAAGAATCAACAGAGAGAACAATTGAGCAAATTGCTGCAACACTGTGTTGACATCTTCACCGCTAAACAGCGCCTCATTGATCTGATAAGCACTACAACGGCCACCAATTGCAGCTTCAAACAGTGCCTCTTTATTACCAAAGTGGCTATACACCGTCTGCTTGGAAACCCCCGCCAACTGGGCGACACGGTCCATACTCACGGTATCAAAACTATGGCTCACGAACAGCTCGGATGCCGCATCTAGAATCTGCTGGCGCTTAACTTCACTTCGGGAACGTGTCTGGATCATAACAAGCCTTCCTGATATCACACTAGACAGTCCAGTTTGATAAACCTAAACTGGACCGCACAGTCTATTCTGGATCAATTCAGCAGGCACCTTAGCATGACAACCTACACCTTTCCTCCGTTTTACCGCCGCACATGGCTACCCCTGGCCGGTCTGCTGTTACTGATCTCGACACTGAGCCTCCTGACGGGTTGCACCGAGTCAGCCGCCACCGAAGCCACGCCCAAGCCGCACGCCTACCTGCACCAGGCAGCCAGTGCAGAATTGTCACCCGTCCCGGGTTACAGCGTACAGCGCAGCTATGTTGGCCGGATTCAGGTTCAGCAGGATGCGCATATCGGTTTTGAACAAGCCGGGAAAGTGGCTCAGCTGTTTGTTAACGAAGGCGAAACCGTCAGCAAGGGCGAGCTGCTTGCCCGCCAGGATACTGAACTGCTCAGCGTCACCCGCCAGGAACTGGACGCCCAGCAGCAACAGATCAACGCCGATCTGGCACTGGTAGAAGCCAACCTGGCTCGATTACGTTCACTGAAAAGCCGTGGTTTCACCTCTGCGCAAAGTCTGGATGAGCTCAAGGCCCAGCGTAAAGTACTACAGGCCAACCGCAAACGTACCCAGGCAAGCATCCACGGTAATGAGCTACGTATTCGCAAATCCAGTCTGCTGGCGCCCTATGATGCGGTGATCAGTCGCAGGCTGATTGATGAGGGTGAAGTTGTGGATGCCGGTAGCCCGGCGCTGACCCTGCTGCAAAGGGATCATAGTGAAGTCAAAGTTGGCATTCCTGTCACCATGCTGACGCAGCTGGCGGACAAGCAACAGTTCAGCGTCCGGGTGGGTAATGCTCGCTACCCGGTGCGTCTGCTCACTCGCGGTTTTGACGTTGACCCAACCACCCGTACCGTTCAGTTACGGTTTGAATTACTGGATAACCCACCGCTGGTAAATGGCCAGCTGGCCTGGTTACAGCTGGAGCAGTATTTTGCCCAGCCCGGTTACTGGGTGCCACTGACAGCCCTGACCGATGGTATCCGTGGCCTGTGGAACCTCTATACCCTACAGCCCAACAACGATAATAACTGGACAGTTCAGAGCCGTAATGTACGGGTATTCCACAGCACGCTCGACAAAGCCTTTATCTACGCCCCTTTAATTGAAGGTGAGCGCTTCCTGACCAAAGGCCTGCAGCGCCTTGTACCGGACCAGCGGGTGCGCCTTGATAACACTCTGGCCTCAGCCGCAACGGCTGGGGAAACGCAGCCATGATTCAGCTATTAACCAATGGCCGCCTGCTGAGCCTGTTTATCGCCATCCTGATGGTTGCGGGTCTGGGCTCGCTGGCAACCCTGCCGCGTACCGAAGACCCCCGCATCACCAACCGCATAGCCATGGTAATTACCCGGCTGCCAGGAGCCAGCGCCGAACGGGTTGAGGCGCTGGTCAGTGAGAAGATCGAAAACCGGCTACGCAAACTGTCCAGCATCAAACATCTGGAATCAATTTCCCGACCCGGCATCTCCTCGGTCAAAATTCAGCTCAAAGATGAAGTCACCGATACCGCCCCCATCTGGTCCCGGGCCCGTGACTTGCTGAACGACGCCCGGCCAACGCTACCCGCCAATGCCAGCAGCCCGGAACTGGATGATGACCGGGGTTACGCCTTCACCACCCTGATCGCCCTGAACTGGGTTGCCGAAGGCTCACCCGACCTGGCCACCCTGGGCCGCTATGCCAAAACCCTGGGCGACCGCCTGCGTGCACTGCCCGGCACCGACTTCGTCGAGCTGTCCGGCGAACCCGAAGAGGAGATACGGGTTGAGATTAACCCGCAACTGGCCTCCACCCTGCAGCTGACGGCAGCCCAGATCAGCCAGCGTATCGCGCTAGCGGATACCAAAGTATCCGCCGGACAGCTGTTCAACTCACAAAACCAGCTACAGGTCGAACTCAGTGGCGCACTAGACTCGGTGGAGCGTATTCGCCAGATTCCGCTGACCACCGACCCCAGCGGTTTCGTACTGCGGGTCGACGATCTGGCCAGTGTGTACCGTAGTCAGAAAACCCCCGCCGCCGAGCTGGCTATTATTGATGGCAAAGCAGCGGTGGTCGTATCCGCCCGGATGCTGCCTGGCCTGCGAATTGATCAGTGGAGCAGCCGGGTCAAAAAGGAGATAAACCGTTTCAGTTCCGGCCTGCCTGTCAGTATTCAGACCCAGATACTGTTCGATCAGAACGGCTATACCGAAGCCCGGCTCAGCGAGCTGGTCAGCAATATTATGGTCGGCTTTGGCCTGATCGCCCTGGTCCTGCTGATCAGCCTGGGCTGGCGTCCGGCACTGATTGTCACCCTGTCGCTACCATTAACCGTACTCTTTACCCTGATGGTCATGAAACACTACGGCCTGCCCATCCACCAGATGTCCGTTACGGGCCTGGTCGTGGCGCTGGGAATTATGGTCGACAATGCTATCGTCATGGCCGATACCATCCAGCAGCGTCGCCAGGCCGGTCATAACGCCCTGCAGGCGATGCAGGGCGCCCTGAAACATCTGTGGCTGCCTCTGCTGGGCTCTACTCTGACCACCATTCTGGCGTTTATGCCCATCGTGCTGATGCCGGGGCCTGCGGGCGAGTTTGTCGGCGGCATCGCCCTGAGTGTTATCTTTGCGCTCGTCGGCTCATGGCTGATTTCTCACACCGTGGTGGCTGCGCTGTCTGGGCGCTACATCAACGTTAATACAGAGCGCACGGCCTGGTACCACAACGGCATTGCCGCCCCTGGGCTGGCCAGCCTGTTTCAGCGCAGCCTGAACCTGGTTTTACGCTGGCCACGCACCAGCATCCTGCTGGTCTGCCTGTTACCTCTGAGTGGCTTCTTTCTCGCCAAACAGCTAACCGAACAGTTCTTTCCGCCCTCCGACCGGAATATGTTTCATATCGAGCTGCACCTGCCCGTACTGACCTCAATCGATGAAACCCGGCGGGTCAGCAATCTGATCAGCCAGCGGCTGGCCCAGAAACCAGATATTGAGCGTGTGCAGTGGTTCCTGGGTAATAGTGCCCCCTCGTTCTACTACAACATGCTGGGCAACAAGCGTGGCTCACCCAACTTTGGCCAGGCAATGGTCACCACCCGTGATTTTGCCACCGCCAACCGGCTGATTCCGCAACTGCAACGGGAGCTGGACGACGCCTTGCCAGGGGCACAGATTCTGGTCCGTAAACTCGAGCAGGGACCACCGTTCAACGCGCCGATCGAGCTGCGCCTGTTTGGCCCTGATCTCGACCAGTTGAAACAGCTGGGGCAACAGGCCCGACAGCTGCTCAGCACCACATCAGAGGTTGTTCACACCCGCGCAACTCTGCAACCCGGCGCACCCAAGGCCTGGCTCAAGGTCAATGAAGATGCCAGCCACCTCAGCGGTCTGGGGCTGGGTGACATCGCCGCTCAGCTGCAAAGTAACCTTTACGGCATCACCGGTGGCAGCGTGCTGGAGTCCACCGAGTCCATTCCAATCCGGGTTCGGGTCGCCAACAGTGAGCGGGAACAGGTCAGTGACCTCACCCAGCTGACGCTCAGCACTGCTCAGCAAGGCAATATTCCACTGTCCGCTCTGGCCACACTGGAACTCAGACCCAGCCGGGGGGCAATTCCACGCCGTGATGGCGAACGGGTCAATATCGTTGAGGGGTATATCCGCGCCGGTGTGTTGCCGTCAAAAGTACTGGCCGAATATCGGCAGACCCTGGCGGCTGCCAGCTTCAGCATGCCCGCGGGCTATCGTATGGAGTTCGGTGGCGAGTCGCAGGGGCGTAACGATGCCGTTGGTAACCTGCTGGCCAGCATCGGCGTTATCGTCGCCCTGCTGGTTACGGTGGTCGTCGTGTCGTTTAACAGCTTCCGTATCAGCAGCCTGATTTTTCTATCCGCCGTACAATCGGTCGGACTGGGCCTGCTCAGCGTCTGGCTGTTCAGCTACCCGTTTGGCTTCACCGTCATTATCGGCCTGCTTGGCCTGATGGGGCTGGCAATCAATGCGGCGATTGTGATTCTGGCGGAGCTTAAGGCTTGTCAGGACGCCGTACAGGGCGACCCTGCTGCCATCACCCGGGCAGTCCAAAGCTGTACTCGCCATATCAGCTCAACCACCATCACCACCATTGGCGGTTTCCTGCCGCTGATCCTGGCCGGGGGTGGGTTCTGGCCACCATTCGCTGTCGCCATCGCCGGTGGTACCTTATTAACCACCTTGCTGTCTTTCTACTTTGTCCCCGCCGCCTTTATTCTGATGAGCCGCCGCCGCGCCTTTGATATCAGCTAGTAGCCTACCCAAACAGAGGGGATTACCTCCCCCCTGCTTGAAAATTCGCAGGTTCTGAACTAGAACTCTTAGTTCTCGCTACGTAAAGCCAGTAAGCGCAAGGACGCCTGCATGACCCTGAAAACCCAGCTTATTCTGGTTACCAGCCTGCTGGTCGTACTGGTCGCTATATCCGTTACGGCGCAACGGATTACTAACAGCAAATACACTCAGCAACGGCAACACAGCCAAAACCACTACCTGTCCTACCTGATCGCCGACGAGTTCCGCCAGACCTCCGCTGATCTGACCCAGCTATGCCGCACTTATGTTGCCACCGGAGATCAGGTCTACTGGAAGGATTACTGGAATATTGTGAAATGGCGTAACGGCGACTTGCCCCGCCCAGGTACCGTTGACAGCCAGCTCTACCCCAATACACGCAAAAAACAGACAGATATCATGCTGGAGTTACAGTTCTCCAGCCATGAACTGGCGTTATTAAGTAAGGTAACCGCAGGCTCAAACTCTCTGATTGCAATTCAGGAGCAAGCCATGCGCTCAGTCAGAGAGCAGCAGATTATCAGTGGCCCCTATCAGGCCCTCCCTGCAGAAAACCCTCAATCCTTCGCCCAGCGCATCGCGTTTGATCGCAACTATCAACATAAAGCCCGCCACACCCAGCAGCCCGTCGAGCAACTGTTTACAACACTCAGCTCCCGCACCACCGCTAAACAACAACAGATCCAGCGCCAGGCAGATTACTGGTTCAATATTGCCGTTGCCTGTCAGACCCTGGCGGCGCTGACTCTGGTTGTTTTACTGCTGATGATGCGCAAATCCACTCTGCGCGCCCGTAAAAAGCACAAGACTCCCTGGCTCAGACCGGCGAGGTAAAATCTATGTGAACAGCAAACGTCAGCACTTATAGCCATTACCTGAACCGTGCCAGGCTGTCAGGGCAATTCAAACTTATAACCCACCCCATACACCGAGCGGATTAGTTCATCCTGATCAAAGCAGGCGGCCAGTTTTTTGCGCAGGTTTTTGATATGGCTATCCACAGTGCGGGTAGACACCAACCGGTAGTCATCGTAGATCACATCCAGCAGTTCATCCCGGCTGAACACCACTTCAGGGTGCGATATCAGGTGGTTGAGCATCCGGAACTCCACTGGTGTCAGCTCCAGCAGCTGGCCCCTGGCCCGCACACTCATTTTGCTGGCATCCACCTGCAACGCGACAACCGGTGCGGCAGCAACCGGGCTGGCCCGGCGCAGAATCGCTTTCACCCGCGCGACCATCTCGCGCATGCTATAAGGCTTGCAGACATAATCATCAGCACCGGACTCAAGCCCGGCCAGCCGGTCCTGCTCCTCTACCCGCGCTGTGGCCATCAATACCGGCACATTCGACTGCGTGCGTAGCTGCTGGCACAAGGCCATACCATCAATACCCGGCAGCATCAGATCCAGTACCACCAGCTGGGTATCATACCGAGCCAGCCAGGGCAGGACCTCATCACCCCGGTGCAGGCAGTGGGTCTGATACCCGGCATGCTGCAGATAGTCGGCCAGTACCTCAGCCAGTTTGATTTCATCTTCTACAATCAGCACGTGGGGCTGAACTGCGGTAGTTACCTCAACCATCGGAATCCCTGTCCTGTTCTATCTTATGTAGCTATCGGTCTCGCCGGGTATATCAACTGTCAGACAACGGCAGACGGATGCTGATTATTAAACCACCGGTACAGCGGTTATCGGCCTGGATTGTACCACCCTGTGCTTCCACCAGGCTGCGACAGATCGACAGCCCGAGCCCGGAGCCCCCCATGGCCCGGCTACGTGAACGGTCAACCCGATACAGCCGCTCAAATATCTGCTCCAGCGCCGCTTCCGGCACGCCGGGGGTACTGTCCTTCACCTCCAGCACCAGCCAGGAGGGTTCACAACGTAGCTGAACCACCACCGTGCCCCCCGCATCGGTATAACGCAGGCTATTTTCCAGCAGGTTGGTCAGCAGCTGGCTCAACCGGCGGCTATCACCACGCACCTGCAAACACTGCTGCGGCTCAACCTCAAGCAACAGGTTCAGCTGGCTCGCGGCCATACGCGGCTGAAACAGCGCAACATGACCCTGACAAAGCTCCAGCAGGTCCACAGTGGTCAATTCCAGCTCCAGCGCGCTCTGATCCGATAATGCCAGCTGGTGCAAGTCCGCCACCAGCCCGGTCAGCCCGCCTACTTCGCTATACAGAGAACCGATCCGCTCAGGTGTCGGCTGGCGAACCCCATCCACCATCGCCTCAATCTCCGCGCTAAGCACCGCAATTGGCGTGCGCAGTTCATGGGAAATATCACTGATCCATTGCTGACGCAGCTGCGCTGCCTGCTGCAGGCGCGCTGCCATCTGGTTAAAATTATCAGATAACTGCGCCAGCTCATCCCGCCCCGCCACCGGCACCCGAACCTCAAGATCCCCCCGAGCCAGCTGATCGGTCGCCTGAGTCAGCCGCGTGACGGGCCGTACAAACAACCGCGCCAGCCCGGCGGACAGCAACAACACCAGCAGCAGACCCATGCCTGCCAACCACTGTACATTCTGCCGCTGCTGTTCAACAAAATGCTGCGCCAGCTGATCGGTCGCCAGCGACTGCGGCGTCAACGCCAGCCAGCCCACGGTCTCTTTCGCCACCCGTATTGGTAGCCAGCGTGCCGCCCTCGCAATATCAGGGTTACCAAACACCCGTTGCTTATCCACATCCGTCAGAGTCAGCCGATGCGGTAACGATTGCGCCGCGAGCGGACTACGACCAGGTCGCGCCGCCAATGGCGGAGCAGGCCCTGGTCCAGACCGCCGATGTGGACGGGCTGGCGTTGCGAACTGCATGCCCTCAGACTCCAGCAACTGCCGCCAGACGCGGGGGCTCCCCCGCACGTTCTGCCAGCTTCCCTGGTGCTGATAATACTCGCCCAGCCGTTGCGCCGCCTGCTGCACCGCTGGCAGTTCACGCTCAATCAGATAGACCTCAAACCCGGTACGAAACGAGCTATTGATCACCCACAGCATCAACACCATCAACGTACCGATGACGGCCAGTAACACCATAAACAGTTTGAAGAAAATTCTGGATCGCAAAGTAACACCCTCCTGCTGCGCCACAGTGTACAACCGAAATGGGGAGCAACGATGGAGAACCGGTAACGACAGTGCTCAACAGCTGCGCACCAATACGTTACCATCCGTGCAGGCCCGTCATCGTTCAGAACAACAACACCGAACCGGGCCTGCGCTTCAACCTGAATTCCCAACATAAGTGACCACTATTCCAGGGGGAGTCCTATGAACTGGACCGTTTACCTATCCGGCGAGATCCACACTGACTGGCGAGACCAGATCGAACAGGGGGCCCAGGCCCTGCAACTGCCGGTGACCTTTGTCTCCGCCGTGACCAATCATGAAGCCAGTGACGCGGCAGGCGATATGCTCGGCGCGCAGGACAACAGCTTCTGGCGCGACCATCAGTCTGCCAAGGTCAATGCGATTCGTACCCGCACCCAGATCGAACAGTGCGATATCGCCGTCATTCGCTTCGGGGATAAGTACCGCCAGTGGAATGCGGCGTTTGATGCAGGCAGCTGTGCCGCGCTGGGCAAACCCTACATCACCCTGCACGATGCTGCGCTGGTTCACCCACTCAAAGAGGTGGATGCCGCTGCCATGGCCTGGGCGCAAACGCCTGAACAGGTAATTGAAGTGTTGCAGTACGTCATCAGCGCCTGACCCTGCACCCATAAAAAAACCCCGCGCTGATCACTCAGTCGCGGGGTTCGGTTTTCGCCCGTATCGGTCAGGCCGGTGTCAGGCTCTCATCTTCTTCATCCTCAATCGGCTCAAACTCATCCGCCTGCTCATTCAGCATCTTGTACGGGTTGTCCGAGTTAAGCAGCACTTTGCCCTTCTCTGTCGGGAACTCCACATCCAGATCCACCACATTGCCATCACGACAGACGTTAATGATGGTATCCATACAGGAGCTGAGCAGTGAGTACTTCTCATCCGGCGCGGCAATAATCGTCTGCAGACCCAGGTCCGTCATAAAGCCCAGTGACGTAATCGTGTTCTCGGAGTCCAGTTTATTGAACGCCTCATCGAACACTGACAGGCTCATACCACCCACCGGTCGACCATCGCTGCCTTCACGCAGGCGATAAGTGGCACCCAGGGCTGCGGCCATGGCCACATAGAACGGCACCTGGTGCTCACCACCGGAACCGGTCTTGATACGCTGGGTCAGCGTGGTCTTACGGTTGCCCTCAAGGTCTTTCACCACCAGCTCGAAGTTATAGAAGTTACGGTAATCCTGCAGCAGGCTACTTTCACCCTCATCCTTCAATACATCGTGAATCTTGGCCAGCGCGTCCTGATGTGGCTTGTTGCCGTCGTTGGCCAGATCGAACAGTGAACCCACGTTGGCCTGGTCCATCCGGGTGTAGGCTTCAACCAGTTCCAGAATATCTTTGAGTTCCGGGTTTGGCATCATCTCGAAGCTGTACATTTCCTGATGGAACGGGCGTCCTTTGAGGTGCTGGTTCAACTCACGGATCAGGTCCTTGATCTTGTTAATCTGGTCATTCAGGTGGGCAACAAAGTCGGAGCGGAACGAGGTTTCCGCTTCCTGACGGGCCATCTCGGCTTTCTGGGTGTAACGTGCCAGTTCAGACTCGGTCAGCACCGCGATGGTCTGGTTCACAAAGGATTCCAGCTCATCGTGGGTCGAGTCGGCACTGATCTGATCAATGCCCTGGTGGCTCAGACCACCGCCGTGGTAACGGGCTTTATACTGCGCTACCGCATCACGGACACCGTTTTTCTTGCGCTCATGCAGCGCCTGCTCGGACTGCGCTCGCTTGGCTGCTTCAAAGATGATGCGCTCCAGCTCACCGCTGTAGCTTTCATCCAGATAATCCCGTTTTTCCTGAGACGACTGGCCATCAAAGTCAGCCTTATCAGCACACACTGCACGAGCCGCTGCGTGTTCTTCCAGCTCCTGGCTCAGTACTTCCAGCGCCGCACCGTCTTTGATCATCGAGGTACGGGCTTTCTGCAGCTTGTCCATCAGGGTTTTCTGGTTCAGCTCCGTCTGTTTCTGCAGCTCCACCAGCTCGGTGATACGAAGATGAATACCACTGTCATCCTGATTACGGATATCGTCGATCGCCTGACGCTGACCGTCGATTTCCAGCATCAGCTGACCACGCTGCTGCACCAGATCAAAAGTGCGTTCCGTGGTGCTCACCAGACTGGTGGTCAGGTTAATCAGCGCATCACGCAGCTTTTCCAGACCTTCGTGAGAACGACCCAGCCGGGTGAACTCGTCCATCATCTGATCCATCTGCTTGCCCTGTGCGGCCAGCTGATCAGTACGACGACGAATGCCCATAATCGGCTGCTGCTCGTGGATCGAGGTAGTCGTACCCTCACCCTGCAACATGCAGTCGTAGGTCAGTGCGCGTTCGTGGCGCAGCAGCTCGTTCTCGGTCTCCACCGCCATCACGCCACCCAGTGCCCGGTTCATATAGGCGCGGGCATGCATATCATCGGTGTCGATAAACTGCGCCAGCGTGCCAGGCTTGGCCCGGTTGAGCCAGTCCTGAGAACGGGTGGTATTGATGATCCGGCAGCCTTTCAGATGGCGGCCTTTACGGCGATACAGCGTAATCGCTTCTTTGACATGGTCCGGGTCCACCACCAGTGCTTCACGGCGTGCGCCCAGGAACGATTCAATGGCAATACGCCACTTATCATCGTTAATGTCCACCAGCTCACAGATCGGCGTCGACTCAATGCCATATTCCGCCAGCAGCTGCATCAGCTCCTGGGTATTACGCCGTACCGGAGCCCGGCCCTGCTTGAGCTGCTCGACAGCACCGCGCTGGTGCTGGATCTCGTTGCGCAGCTCGTTGATGCGGATCACCGAGTGCTCGTAGTTACGGGCGACCTCACGACGCACCGTATCTACCTGGCTTTTCAGGGCCTCCAGGTTGGAGTCCACCTCGACCGGCGCTGGTGGCCAGGTTTCAGCAGTAATGTCCTGGCCGGCACGCCACAGCTCAACCGAGTCTTTTACCACTGGCACAAAACTTGGCGGCAGCAGGTTCTCGTAGTTGGCAAAGCTCACCGCACTGCGCAGCAGGTTATAAATGCCCTGCACCTTGTCTTTAACGCCGTTCAGCTCATGCTGTTTGGCATCAATATTCGCCTCAAGTGCTTTCACTTTATGGGCGGAATCGGTGTTATTCAGCTGCGCGCGGGTCTCAGCCAGATCCTGCATGGCCTGGTTCAGCTGGCTGTTACAGTCGCTCAGCTGGCCTTCCAGTTTATGCTCTTTGTGCTGGTTCTTCTCCAGCCGCTCCTGCGCCTCTTCCTTTTTCAGGTCAGCGTTTTCAAACCGGCTTTCATGCACCACCCATTCGTATTCCACCGCATTTTTCAGATTGCGCTGGATACCGCCACACATCTCCTGAACCTTTTCCAGTTCTGCGATACGGGTGGCCACCTCACGGGTTTTTTCCTCCATCGTCCGGTATTCATCCAGCGACTTACGGAACGCGCCGACATGGACAATGTTCTCATCCAGTACGAATTCACGGATAAACCGGGTCGGGCTGTCAATCGGTACAAAACGCAGTGCGTTCTTGAAGTTTTTGACGAACTTGTCGTCATCATTCGGCATGCTGGCGTCATGGCTGAGATGCGTCACCACATCACGGATAAAGCGGCTGGCACGTTTCTCCAGCACCATGTCCGGGCACTGCTCCAGCAGGTTGCCGCGCACATCATTCCAGGCTTTCGGCATCCGGCCGCCGCCCTGCTTAACACTGAAATCATCCAGCCCGACAGAGAAATCTGGCAGGATAAAACGGCCCAGAATGTCTTCATCGGCGGTCGCACTGGAGGCACTGATGGCGATGCCGACACAGCTCTCTTTCGCTGTTTCGGTATCGAAGAAGCTCAGCGCCATATAGCTCAGAGAATCATCACGCACCATCGCTTTCTTGCCGCCACCATCCAGGAAACCCAGACAGTAGGTACGCAGGCTACGCTCACTCTTTTCACCGGCCGAGGCGTTAAAGCTCAGGTGGCGTTTATGGCCCCCCATCAGCACGGTCTGAATGGCATCCAGCAACGAGGATTTACCGGAACCGTTCGGCCCGACAATCGCTACGTTGCCCTTGATCGGAATCTCAACGGCCCCCAGCACATACCAGTTGACCAGTACGATGCGGTTAAGCTGTTTCATCGGTGTTCAACTCCTGGCCATTATCAGTTTCGGCTTCAGTGCTTTCAGTGCTTTCAGTGCTTTCAGTGCTTTCAGTGCTTTCAGTGCTTTCAGTGCTTTCAGTGCTTTCAGTGCTTTCAGCAGTATCGTCACCCTGCTCAGCCTCAGCTACCGGCACTTCATCCAGCGCAATATCATCATTGCCTTCCGGGTTTTCCAGCTCTGCTTTCTCTTCCGGGGTGGTTTCGGCCAGCGCTTCAAGCTGACGAATATAATCTTCCACCACCACCTGGCGGATCGCCGGGTTAATGCGGATCGGCTGGTTTTTCGGTTCCGCCTCGTTCGGCTTGCCGCGCTCCATAATGCCGTGACGGGTAAACAGCGACATAATTTCTTTCAATCGCGTCTCGTTGGGAATCTCTTTACCGGTCAGGTTCTCATAGGTAGTCAGCAACTCATCGGTGCTGCTGTAGGCTTTACCGTCTTCCACCTCAAAGGCTTCCAGCTTCTGCTCGTACTGCTGACGCAGGCACAGCAGCAACAGCGATTCATCCAGTTTCAGACGCATCTGGCGCTGTTCGCCCTGCGGCACCACCCCCAGATAGGCTTCATCCGGCTGATAGATAAACGACCAGCCAATGGCTTCAAACAGGTTGCGGAAATAATCCACATGGGACGCAATCAGGAAATAGCTGTCACGGTGGCCCGCCCGGTCCGCATAGAGGAACTGGCTGGTCAGCAGGAGATTGGCCGCACGCACAAAGTCGTCCGGCTGATGTTTATCGGAACGTGCAGCAAGTTTCTGCAAATCACCAAGCATTTATTGCGTCCTCTGAATGACAAAATCGCGGCACTCGACCACGTCGGCCACCTGTACATAATCATCGTTAAACCGTACATCGTAGCGGTCAGCTGTCTTGCGGCCTTTTTTGCCCAGTGTCGCCATATGGCGCACATAACTGAAGCAGACGTAATCTTCGATGGTATTAATCTCAAACTCCGAGGCTTTCATGCTATTGCGGCCCCGCAGCTGGCGCTCAATGAAGTCACCAATTTTCTTCGGCGTCACCTCACGGCGCGCCTTGTATTCTTTGAACAGCTCACGCAGCTGCAGCACTTGCGGGTCGATTTCGCCACGCACAATCACCTTAGGCTCAGCCTGGATACGGCGCTTTATCGGCGAGCGCACACTGCCCGGTGCCATAAAGCGGATGCCATCCAGGCTGTCCAGAATCGGGATGTCCTTATCGACCTTGCCGTGCAGGTTAGAGATTGCACGGGACAGGCGGGCCGCCATGCCCGGAGTGGTTTTATCCATGTAACGGACGGTATCGGCCACCCGCTTTTCCAGCCGGTAACGGAAATCATCAATCGTCGCCAGCCGCTGATCCACCGACTCGAAAATGCGCACAATACGATTGATATGCTTATGCACCATGGCCTCAGCATCAATCTGTGCAATATCAAACTGCTCCTGATAGTTGCCAATCAGCTGTTCCAGCTTGAGCGGATCAAACTGTAACTCACGCAGTAACGACAGGATCTGGCGGCGGTAGCGGAACGGGTTGTTACGGGTTTTGAGGGTTTTATAATCGGCCACCAGGATGTGCTCGACGAACCGCTCAAAGAAGCTGCGCACAATCTCTTTGGCATCGTTACTTTTCGCCAGTGAGATTTTCAGTTCACGCAGCCCCAACATCATATCGGTCAGATGGGCGCTGAAATCCGCCGCCGTCTGTGCCGCTTCCGACAGCGTAATACCACGCCCTGCCGGGTCGTTTATCGCCGCCTCAAGCGAACTCAGTACGTTCAGTACTGCACCGCCGTAGGAGCGTTTTTCCAGATTGGCGATCGACACCAGAGTCCGCAGCAGGTAGCTGATTGAGGGCGACAGCAGCACAAAGGTACGGTAAATCCGCTGCTCCTCTTCCAGCCAGCCGGTATCCACCAGCCGTCGATAGATACGGCTGGCATATTCCGCGGCGGAACGTGGCATCTCTTCGCTGTCGTCACCTTCAGGCACCCAGCGACGCACCCCCTGGCGCACCACGCTCTCTTCAATGCATGAACGCACCAGATCGCGAGGAATAAAGGGGTCGACCAGATCTTCATCGAAGAACTGGTCCGCCAGTGCCAATAGCACTGACTGATAGATATGCCGGTTCTGCCCCGAGAGCGGCAGAAACAGATCATCTGGAAGCTTGTTGAACAGCATTTGGGCCCTGTCATTTCAGCCGGTGCGAATAATGCACCGTGTTTAGGGTAAAAACGGCTGATTCTACCAAAAACTCCCTGTAATCGAACCGTTTTTACCTGTATTAGTTTCAGGAATTCATGAATAAACGAGTAAGCCCAGTGGCCTGGCACTATTTTGCCAGCGCAGAGATCTCTTCAGTGAGCCGTTCGGTACGGTCCCAGATCAGCGCCTCTACGTCTTTCAGCGCCTGGTTATAGGTGCGTGGTGACAACTGTTTGATCATAAAATCGAGCAAAAACTCGGCCTGAAAGCCGCCCAGCTCAATATCCAGCTCATCAACGCAATACACCTGCAACTCGCGCACCAGATGTTGTTTTTCTTCCCTTGAAAATTTTGCCATTGGCTTTCCTCAGTTCAGGCGTTAAAACAGGCTTGGCATTATGCTACCGTGCGCCTGAGGTTACCAGGATGAGTCCCCTGACTTTGCAACCGCGACATCCGAGCCTCATGCCCATGGCAGAACAGCGGCAGGCAAAGCAATTTACCAGGCTAGATAGAATGAGAACCATGAATAAAACCCAGCAACGCCGTAGTAATCAGCATCGAAAACGAATTGTTAGTGCAGCGAAAAGACGACGATGCGCCGCCCGGCTGGACAGCGCATCTGAGGGGCAGAGCCTTTCGGCCCTGACAACAGCGGGAAAGGATCAGCCGTCGGCGTTGATCTGAGTAATGAGCTCCTTCAGTACAACGTCGCACTGGTCATTTTCAACCTGACAGGTGCCCGCCGCCTGGTGTCCACCACCGCCATATTTCAGCATCAGCTCGCCCACGTTGGTGCCGGAGCTGCGGTCGAAAATGGATTTACCGGTGGCAAAAACCGTATTCTGCTGCTTCAGACCCCAGAGTACATGGATGGAGATATTGGTCTGTGGGAACAGCGCGTAGATCATAAAGCGGTTACCCGCCCAGATGGTCTCTTCCTCACGCAGGTCCAGCACTATCAGGTTTTTATGCACCGTAGAACAGCGCTTGAGCTGCTCTTCAAATTTTGCAGACTGCTCGGTGTACAGCTCCACCCGCTCCTGCACATCCGGCAGATCCATAATCTGTTCGATGCTGTAATCCTTACAGTGATCGATCAGCTCCATCATCAGCTGGTAGTTGGAGATGCGGAATTCGCGGAACCGGCCCAGCCCGGTACGGGCATCCATCAGGAAATTCAGCAGTTCCCAGTTCGTCGGGTTCAGTACTTCTTCGCGGTTGAACTGTGCAGCATCGGCTTTATCCACCGCCAGCATCATCCCTTCCCAGCGCTCGGGAAATACCTCATAGCCACCGTAATAATCAAATACCACGCGGGCCGCCGACGGCGCTTCGGGGTCAATAATGTGGTTGTCCTGCTTACCATTACGAATGGTTTCGGACAGATGGTGGTCAAACGCCAGGTTGACACCCGGCACGTATGGCAGGTTGGTCGAGATGTCACGATCAGTGATCTCAACTTTGCCATCCTGCATATCTTTTGGATGTACAAACTTGATCTCATCCACCAGGTCCAGGTGCTTTAACAATACTGCGCACACCAGGCCATCAAAGTCACTGCGTGTTACCAGGCGGTATTTATTCTCTGCCATATAGAAACGTCCTTTCATCAAATACGTTGTCAGTCTGCAGCAATGCAGTCTGCCGAACTTTGCACTGGTCTACAGCTAAATGTTGTCGGCCGCTGGCCGTAAGGGCTACTGATATACCCAATCACTAACAGCGGCGCAAGTCAGGTGTCTATTTTAGCTGACAAAAATTGTGAGTAATTGATCATAAACAAATTGCTGTGATCAGCATATGACAACACAGAAAAACACCCGGCCTTTGACTGTGCCAACAGCGTAGATAAGGCCTGCTGCGCCGACACCGATGCGCCACCCTGAACCCGTTGTACGCCGCGCACTCATCAGGTCGCCAGGCCAGCCTCCCGCAACGTCAATATCATGCCCACTCCGCCACCCATTTGCTCTATAATCCCCTCCATCCATTATTCAGGGGTTGTTATGAACGTTTGCGGTGTAGAAATAAAAACGAACGAAGCGATTATCTCTCTGTTGTCTCTCGATGACGGTCTGTTCAATCTCCCAGATTGCCGGGCGCAGCGGGTGGTGGTTCGTAACGGCGATGACCCGGAAGAGCTGCGCAAATTCCAGTTCACCTTTGCCAAGCTGATGGAAGATTACAACGTTAAAGCCGTCGTTATTAAGCAGCGCCAGGCCAAAGGAAAATTTGCCGGCAGCGCACTGGGCTTCAAACTGGAGGCCGCTATCCAGCTGATTCCAGGGCTGAATGTACAGATCATGAACAACAGCGACGTACAGGAAATCCTGCGCCACAAACCGCTGATGATTGATATCAAAGAAACCGGGCTGAAGCAGTTCCAGCAGACCGCTTTCACCATGGCCTACGCCTGGCACAATCGCCAGGTATAAGCCTTACAGCCAGCGCCGTACCTGGCCCAGCCAGGTGCGGTACGGCTCACCAAACAGCGGCGTCAGAATACGTTCCTCCGGCATAATCTGAAACCGGGTGAGATAGAGCATTACCAGCCCCACCAGTGGTAACAGCAACCACTGCCCCAGATACAGCGTCCAGCCACTGAGCACCAGAATCAGCCCCAGGTACATCGGATTACGGGTGTAGCGATAAATGCCGGTTGTCACCAGTGCACGACTGCTGGCCGGCTGTAACGGATTCACCGTAGTACGGGCCCGGCGAAACGCCAGCAGGGCCGCCAGATCACAGCCCAGCCCCAGTATCGCCACCGGCACCGCCAGATACAGACTGTTAAACGGCAATCGCCAGTCAGCAGGTAACTGCGCCGCCAGCCACCAGACCAGCCCCGCACTGAGCAGCGCCAGTAACGGCGGCGGAAGTTTCAGCTCCAGCCAGCGTAGAGCAGTGGTCAGGGTGAGTGTCATACTCGTCTCCTTTCAGTTCACAGCGTCAGGATGCCAGATTATCCTGGTGCTGCAAGCCATAGCTGACAATCATCCGCTGCAGCCGGGGCCTGGAGATACCGAGAATTTCACAGGCCTGACCCTTGTGCCAGCCGGTACGTTCCAGCACCTGTTCCACATGCACCCGCTCCATATCCTGCAGGCTGAGATCCCAGTTCGGCTGCGCCTCCATTTTGGCGGGCAACGCCAGTGTCTGCTGTACATACTCGGGTAACAGGTCCGGGGTCAGCAGCTCGCCGTTGCACAGCGCCACTGCTTTGGTAAGCATATTCTGCAATTCGCGCACATTGCCGGGCCAGTGGTAGTTATTCAGCGCCGCCATCGCCTCCAGCGACAGGGTATGCACATTACGTCCCAGCTCCTTGTTAATTCGCGCCATCAGCGTCTGCACCAGCTCGACCAGATCCCCTTTACGCTCACGCAACGGCGGCAGGCTGATATTGACCACCTGCAGCCGGTAGAACAGATCCTCACGGAAGGCACCGCTGGCCATCGCAGCAGGCAGATCAACATTGGTAGCGGCGATAATACGCGCATCGGTATGGCAAGGCTGACAGCCCCCCAGCGGGGTATATTCCTGTTCCTGCAGCACCCTTAACAGTTTGGCCTGAGTCGCCTGTGACAGCTCGCCCACCTCATCAAGAAACAGCGTGCCGTTACTGGCCAGCGCAAACTTTCCGGGCTGGTCTTTCACTGCGCCGGTAAATGCTCCACGTTTATGACCAAACATCTCCGACTCCAGCAGACCATCCACCAGCGCGGCACAGTTAATGGCGACAAAAGGCCCCTGCCGTCGATCACTGGCATGGTGAATCGCCCGTGCCACCATCTCTTTTCCCGTGCCGCTCTCGCCCTGAATAAGCACCGCTGCACGGGTACTGGCCACCCGACCAATAGTTTTGAAAATATCGCGCATACCATGGCTGGAGCCCACCAGATTAAAGGCCCCGGCTTTAGGTTCGCGGGGGATTTCGATGCCACTGCTACCATGCTGGCGCTGGTAATTCAGCGCCATGCCCACGGCCTGGTCGATCTCATCCAGATCCAGCGGTTTGTGGATATATTCGTCAGCCCCACGCTGCATCGCCTCAATGGTGCTCTGCATATCGTGGAAAGCGGTGATCATAATAATGCGCAGCGCCGGACGAAGGGCTTTGAACAGTGGCAGCCCCTCCAGCCCGGACATCCCCGCCATACAGATATCCAGCACCAGCACATCGGCGACATAGCCTTCCAGTAGCGCCAGCCCGGCTTCCACGCCATGACAGATTTCCACCTCGTGGCCCAGGTGCTGGAAGTGGATCTGCAGGGTACGGCAGATCGCCTGGTCATCATCAACAATCAGAATATTACTCATAGCACAACCGATACTCCGTTAACGGGTCTGTTCTGTCTGCCTGTCCAGCGGCAGTGTAATACAGGCACGGGTGCCCCTCTGCGGGGCGGGGGCCGGTGTCAGTGTGACCCGCCCCTGATGCTGCTGGACAATACGTTGCACAATGGCCAGCCCCAGCCCGGTGCCTTTGGCTTTGGTGGTAAAGAACGGCTCAAACACTTTCAGGCACATACAGGGGTCGATACTGCTGCCATTGTTACTGACCGTCAGCGCCATTTTTAGCCCGTGATCAGTAAAGATCAACCGGGTCTGCAGGCTGACCCGCGCCAGCTGGTCGCCCTCCCCCTGGGCCGCATCAATCGCATTCACCAGCAGGTTCTGCAATGCCTGGCGCAGCTTCACCGGATCGGCATTCAGCGTTGGCAAGCGCGGGTCAAAATCCCGATCAATAAAGACCTTACGATCCTGAATCAGCCGCAGTTGCCCCAGCACCATCTGCTCCAGCAGCTGATTAACATTCAGCCACTCCAGGCTCAGCGCATCGGGCCGGGAATAGGCCAGCAGATCTTCCAGAATGCCTTCCATATGACGCACCTGATCCAGTGAAATCTGGCAGATTTCGCGGCTCTCGGCACCCAGGTCGGGCTTGCGGCTGGTCATCTGCAGGCCAACCTTAACCGAGCTGAGCGGGTTACGCAGATCATGGGCCACCATGCTGGCCATCCGCCCCACTGCCGCCAGCTGCTCATGGCGAACCCGTTCACGGGTGGCCTGTTCCAGCTCGGTTTTCAATCGTTTTTCTTCGGTAATGTCCTGCTTGATGGCGATGTACGACAGCGTCTGACCCAGATCATCACGCACCGGCGAGATCAGCGCCCGTTCCCAGAACAGCTCGCCGTTCTTTTTACGGTTATGAAACTCGCCCTGCCAGGTACGGCCTTCACGCAGCGCCTGCCACAGTTGCTGATAGGCTTCATCGCTGGTGTGACCAGACTTGAGAATGCTGGGCCGGGCCCCTTCTACCTGCTCGGCACTGTAACCGGTCAGCCGACAGAAAGCCGGATTAACATAGGTAATCAGCCCTCGAGTGTCGGTCATCATCACCGTATTGGCGCTCTGTTCGACCGCCTGATTCAGCTGATAGAGGGATTTTTCGGCCGCCAGCCGGTCACTGATGTCCTCGCCCACCAGTGAGAGCTGAACAATGCCGCCATCGGCGTTATGTTGCAGGGTCGGCGTCCAGGCGAT
>JAIBDV010000207.1 GCA_024686055.1 Neptuniibacter sp. | reverse complement strand
TGGTGGTGTTGTACTGGGCGATGCATGGGACGAAACCATTGCACTGTCTGAAGCACTGAGCCTGCCAGTCGTTAACTCCTACCTGCACAATGACTCCTTCCCGGCATCTCACCCTAACTGGTGTGGTCCTCTGGGTTACCAGGGTTCCAAAGCAGGTATGAAGCTGATCGCTAAAGCTGACGTTGTACTGGCTCTGGGTACTCGCCTGGGTCCATTCGGTACACTGCCACAGCACGGCATGGATTACTGGCCAAAAGACGCCAAAATCATCCAGGTTGATTGCGATCCTAAGATGCTGGGTCTGGTTAAGAAAATCAACGTGGGCATCTGCGGCGATGCAAAAGCAGCGGCTAAAGCACTGCTGGCACTGATGGAAGGCAAATCTCCTAAATGTCTGGAAAACCGTGAAGAGCGTGAAGCGCTGGTTGCGGCTGAGAAAGCAGCATGGGAGAAAGAGCTGGACGAGTGGATCCACGAGAAAGACGAATACTCTCTGGACATGATCGAAGAGCAGAATGGCGAAGATGGCAGCTTCCTGCATCCACGTCAGGTACTGCGTGAGCTGGAAAATGCGATGCCTGCTGATGTGATGGTCTCCACTGACATCGGTAACATCAACTCCGTATCCAACAGCTACCTGCGTTTTGAACGTCCACGTTCATTCTTCGCAGCGATGTCCTTCGGTAACTGTGGCTACGCACTGCCAACTATGATCGGTGCCAAAGTTGCAGCGCCAGATCGTCCAGGCATCTCCTACGCAGGTGATGGCGCATGGGGCATGTCCATGATGGAAATCATGACCTGTGTACGTGAAGACATCCCGGTTACCTCTATCGTATTCCACAACCGTCAGTGGGGCGCAGAGAAGAAGAACCAGGTAGATTTCTACAGCCGTCGTTTCGTAGCAGGCGAACTGGAAAACCAGAGCTTTGCTGGCATCGCTCAGGCAATGGGTGCTAACGGCATCGTTGTCGACAAGCTGGAAGATGTTGGTCCAGCCCTGAAAGAAGCGCTGCGTCTGCAGATGGAAGAGCGTGTAACAACGGTTATCGAGATCATGTGTACACGTGAACTGGGCGACCCGTTCCGCCGTGATGCACTGTCTCAGCCAGTACGTCACTTGGAAAAATACAAAGATTTCCAGTAATCGATTGTATTGATCCCAGGATCAGAAACGGGCAGGGACTCCACGCTCTCCCCGTTTTCTTCCGGCGGGCTGTGCTTCGGCACAGCCCGCTGATTTTCCAGCGTGTTTTCCATACTGGCCAGTCCGGGTTAAGGCGAATACGGCGGAAAATCGTTTGTGACACAGTCGTTGTACGTATGCCAGGTGTGCACGACCTGCTGTAAAAGGTGACCAATGGCGAGTATGACAGTTTTGTGAATTGCCTTAGCGTAAGCAGGCAGTTTGGAAACTGCCATTAATCGTCAGTCAGTCGTCTGCACGGCAGTAAAAGCAGACCCAGGTGTCGGCTGTGTAAAACAACAAGAACAACAAGGATTGCCCGACATGCTCAGTACGCTTCCACCCGAATGCCCGCAGGCTCTGCTGGCGCAGGCAAAAGCACTGCCAACCGTTACCACAACAGTGGCTAACGCTGTCAATGAAGTCACCCTGGAAAGTGCCCGTATGGCCACCGAAGAAGGGTTGATTGAACCGATTCTGGTAGGTGATCCTGACACCATCCGCAGTGTTGCTGACGGGATGGGCTGGGATATCAGTAACATCCGTATTGAAGCAGCGGCCGATGAGGCCGAAGCGGCGACCCGCGCTGTACAGATTGTCAGTGCCGGTGAAGCGGCCTCAGTGATGAAAGGCCATGTCCACACCGACACTTTGCTGCGTGCTGTGCTGGCCCGTAAAGGCGGCCTGCGTACCGAGTCACGCTTGAGTCACGTGTTCCATATGACCGTGCCTGGCAGCGACAAAGCGCTGTGTATTACCGATGCGGTGATCAATGTCAGCCCAGGCGTCATCGATAAAATCTATATCCTGCAAAACGCCATCGACCTGGCCCATGCGCTGGGTAACACCGACCCTAAAGTCGCACTGTTGTCGGGTACCGAAGTCGCCACCAAAGCGATGCAGTCATCCATCGATGCGGTAGAGCTGAAAAAACTGGCGGCGCTGGGCGCATTACGCGGTGCGACTGTTGATGGCCCACTGGCGCTGGACGGTGCCATCTCCGCTGAAGCAGCCCGTATCAAAGGCATTAACAGCCCGGTTGCTGGTAACGCTGATATCCTGCTGGTGCCGAACCTGGAGGCGGGCAATATACTGTTTAAACAGATGGTGTACTGCATGAGCGCCACCGCCGCAGGCCTGATCATGGGCGCTGCAGCACCCGTTATACTGACCTCCCGTGCTGACCCACCGGCGGCCCGCCTGGCTTCCTGTGCTCTGGCCACTATCTACGCCGATTTTATGGCCCATCAGAAGGCGCTTAAAGCCAGCTGATTCGCCATGTTGTAAGAAGTTCTGTGTGAACGAAAGCCCGCCCGGTATGTGTGAACCGAGCGGGCTTTTTTTATATGTGCAGTAGCACGAGTCGTCAGGTGGGCAGGGCAAGCGGTCATTACCAGCGAGTGTCGCTGGCAATGGTATTTATCGAACGGGCAGTCTCAGCCATTCATGGACTGGATTGCCGCATCGGTCCAGCTAAGGCTGTCGCGATAGGCCTCATCGTATAATTGAGCATCCAGCCCCTCAGGAAGCTGGTCCCAGTCACCGCGCTCATACATCAGCACAGCACTGAGCGTAGCGCCCAGCTCACCTTCACCGGTGCTGATCGCCGCCTTGATCGCATCATCCAGCGGCACCTGTTTCATCAGCGTATGCTTATCAATGTCCAGCAGCGCATCCAGACCCGACAGCATCCCCACCATAAATCCGGCACCATCATTCACATGGGCCTGGGTCAGCTGTTCGCACATCCGGCCACGCAGCAACAGCTGACGGCTAAGCTCTTCCGGCTTATCACTGCCAGTGGTCATCGCAATCAGCGTGGCCCACTTACGCACCTCAGTAAGACCCATGAGAACAATCGCTTCGGCAATGGATTTAACCTGACGTACCAGGTTGAACTGGGCAGAGTTGACAATTCGTAACAGGCGATAAGTCAGAACAGGGTCTTTAACGATGAGCTCTTCAAGCAGGGCGGGTGTGGTATCGGGGCTTTGCAACTCACGCATCAACTGCATCAGGGCAATCTGGTTGCCTTCCAGTTTGCGGCCGGTCACCAGCTTGGGTTTGCTGAGAAAATAGCCCTGAAACAGGGTGAATCCCATCGCTATACAGGCCTCAAGCACCGCGTGGGTTTCAATCTTTTCAGCCAGCAGGGTCACCCCGTAAGGGCGCAGTTCATCTACCTGGGCTTGAATTTCCTCCACGGACATTTCCAGCACATCCACTTTAACAATGTGCGCCAGCTTGATCAGGGGGGCATATTCAGGTGAGTGAATAAAATCATCCAGCGCAATCCGGTAGCCATCCCGGCGCAGTTTTTGTACCGCACGGATGACCTCGGGGGTGACTTTCACATCTTCGAGTATCTCAATGACTACTTTGTCGCGGGGCAGGTCAGGGATCGCTCCGCTCAGCAGTAACTCTTCAGTCAGATTGATAAACGCCGGTAGCTGGCGGCTATCATTACCGTCATTGATACTGGAATAGATGTTCAGTATGACCTGGCTGGTTGCCGTGGAGCCTGATATCTCAATGTGGGCATACTCGGGACTCCGCTCAGTTCGATACAATAGCTCGTAAGCAACGACCTTTAGCGCTGTATCAAAGATAGGCTGGCGTGCCATCAGTACCTGATCTTGCTGTGTTTGCTTATCCATGCAGTCTCTTCAAGGCGTTACCAGTGATGAAATATCACTATAGTAGCTGAATGTTTGTTTTCAATACGGCTTACAGAAACGTGAAAGGGCCGTATAATGCCGCTCTTTCAATACGATCCAGAGTGAATATAGCTAATGAGCATTAACTGGTTTCCGGGCCATATGCACAAAGCACGCAAAGAGATCGCTAAGGTAATGGACGAAATTGATGTCATTATCGAAGTGATTGATGCGCGCCTGCCGCGTTCCAGCGTAAATCCGCTGGTCGATTCGCTACGTAAAGGGAAACCAGCGCTAAAAATACTCAACAAGAGCGACCTTGCCGATCCCGTACGTACTCAGCAATGGCTGGACTACTTTAACAGCCTGCCGGATACCCGAGCGATCACGCTGAACTACGAACAGAAGAAGCTGATCAAGCAGATTCCGGAACTGTGCAAGCAGCTCGCACCTGTACGTGTCCGGACTGACCGTCCTGTTCGAGCGATGATAATGGGGATTCCTAACGTAGGCAAATCTACGTTAATCAATTCTCTGGTGGGCCGCAAGATTGCAAAAGTAGGCAATGAGCCCGCGGTGACTAAAACTCAGCAACGCATCAAGCTGAGTAATGACATGGTATTGTCCGACACCCCCGGGTTTTTATGGCCAAAAATTGAAGATCGAGAGTCCGGCTACCGGCTGGCAGCCAGTGGTGCGATTAAAGACACCGCCATTGAATACGAAGATATCGCCATGTTTGCGGCCGAATTTCTGGCCTCCGACTACCCTGAGCGACTGCAGGAACGCTTCAAGCTGAAAACCATGCCAGAAACACCGGAAGCGGTGGTTGATAGCATAGCTAGAAAACGTGGCTGCCTGCGCCCTGGGGGCGTTGTTGATTTACATAAAGCATCAGAAATTATTCTGAACGAGCTGCGCAGCGGCAAACTTGGCCCGATCACCTACGAAACCGTAGCCGAATGGGTTGAGAAAGACCGCCTCGCAGTGCTTGCCGCTGAAGAAGAAGCTCGTCTTGCAGCGCAAGCAGAGCAGGAAAACGAAGGTAAAAATAGATGAGTCGAAACAAGAAACGTCGTCACACAAGCGAATGGGTCGAGTATGACGAAGCAGGCCCTACCCGCAAAGAACGTAATGCCGATCCAGAAAGCTACGACAGCCGTCGCCGTAAAGGCCTGGCTGAACGTAAAAAAGTAAAGTCCGTGTTCCAGAAGGATCAGGACGCCAAAGCCGTTAAAAAAGGCAAGCAGGACAACGGCCATGCTCGCGGTCCTTTGGCGGATAAAATACGTAAACTGAATGCCGCAAAAGCGACCGACACCAACAGCTGATCGCCGCTTCCATTTGATCTCCGTCGCAGGGTCTTCTAGTTTGAAGATGAACCCTGTGTGCGGAGATCACCCTCATGTCCCACTCTCCTGTCCATTGTGCCGGCCTCAAACCGGTCGTTGTTGCTCTGCAAGAAGGCGAAACCTACGCCTGGTGCGCCTGCGGTCGCTCCTCTAATCAGCCTTTCTGTGACGGCTCCCACCAGGGCACTGGAATTGACCCTGTGGTGTTCGTTGCCGAAAAAAACGCCCGTGTCGCCCTGTGTACCTGTAAGCAGACGGGGACAGCCCCTGTGTGCGATGGCAGCCATAAGCAGGTGACGGCGGCGGATATTGATCAGCCCGTTGCTGCCAGACAGGATGACCTGTCATAAGAAGGATGGTTAAGCCTGTCCAAGGCTTTACTATGTACGTGGCAGTTATCAATCACCGCCAGGAGGCACTCGCTATGATTATCACTGCGCAACAGCTGGCTCAGCTCGACAGCCGTACCCGTATTAACACCATCAACTCGCTGTCTGGCTTTAAAAGCGCCAGCCTGATCGGCAGTGTGAACGCGCAGGGCAACTGCAATCTGGCGATCATCAGCTCCATTGTTCATCTAGGCGCTGACCCGGCACTGGTCGGTTTCATTGCCCGGCCCGATACAACCCGCCGCGACACCCTGGAAAACATCCTCGCCACCGGCGTCTATACCATTAACCATATTCACGCAGGCATCATCGCCCAGGCCCACCAGACTTCAGCCCGCTACGCTGCCGATATCAGTGAATTTGACGCCACCGGGCTGACACCGCTGATCACCGACCATAGTGCTGCACCCTATGTTAAAGAGTCACGTATTCGCTAC
>JAIBDV010000193.1 GCA_024686055.1 Neptuniibacter sp. | reverse complement strand
GTGACCCGCAGCATGCCCTGCTCCGGGCGAATATTCAGCGTGCGCAGCGCATTCACCGAAGCGTGGCCGGTAAGGGCAAACGGGTCTTGCAGCAGATTACCGGTGCCATTGCTCAGCGGGCTGAAGAGCTGCGCCAGCGCCTGATTCTGCAGCTGAGCGTAGTCCTGCTGCTGCAACCGGGCGCGCGTGGCATCATCCAGCACACTAAAACGCTGACGAAACTGTTGCTGGCGTTGCTGCGCCAGGGTTGCAGAGTCCAGTTGCCAGCGCACCCCGGCGACAATGTCCAGAGCCTCCAGCTGACCCGCCAACGCAGCAGTACCCGCCCGCGCCTGCTTCGAGTCAGCCGCCGAGACCAGAATCAGTAACTGCCGGGCATAGCGTGCTGCCAGCTGCTCGCTGGCTTGCTGAACCTGGGGCTGCTGTCGGGCTTCGGGCAGTAACGCCATGATACTGGCGTCGAAGACAGGCCCCTGCCGCACCGCGGCTACTATCAGTAAAACCAGTATCAGTAACCAGCCGAAGGCTGCCGCTGGCGAAGCCCACAACCGCAAACCGATCACCGGGTCAGTCCATCGAACCGGATCGTCGTGATGTCACCCACCGCATCATGCAACACAACCTGGCGCAGCAACGAATCGCCCTGCAACTCAACCTGCGTCACCACCATGGCGATTTCAGCGTGCAATGGCGTAAGCGTTACCTGCCACCGCTCGCCCTCCAGTGCCTGTCCACTGAGCTGAAAATATTCAGTCAACTGCAACCAGTCCGCGGTCATCACCGAAAAGAAAATCGTACTGAGAAGCTGTGCCAGCGGTTGCGTCGCACTGTCCAGCTGTAGCAGGGTTTCACCGTGCTGACGGGACTCAATCGTCTGCGGTGTCATAATCAGCTCGCTTTGCAACGGCTGCTGGGTCTGCCAGCGGATTTCTTCGCCACGGCGGTAACTGAACTGCCCACTGGATTCGAGCCCGGCATCCAGCACTTTCAGGTATTTATACTGCGAGAAGCGACCCTGTAATTGCGCGGGCGCCTGAGTACGCGCCATCAGCTCACCGACGTCCAGTGGCGTCGCATAACCCGGCAGCGCCAGGCTGAGCAGCAAGACCATAACCCCGGCGGCCTTCATCCGCTCACACCCAGCCGGTCCGTGAGGGCAGCGGGTGAAGCAAATAGCATCTCACCATTACTGATCTCCACTGCAACCTGCACCGTATAGGCGCGGGTCAGCCGTCGGCCACTGGCCTGATCTTCTATCAGATAATCAATCTTGAGCCGGTTTTCCCACTCCACCAGCCGGGCTCGCACCCGGACAACCTGCTGAAAACGCAGTGGCTGTGCGTAACGAATACGCATATCAATGACCGGCCAGGCGTAGCCTGAGGCCTCCATCTGTGGGTAGTTGTAGTCAATGCTGTCCAGCAGTGCGCAGCGCGCCAGCTCCAGGTAGCGTGCATAGTGGCCATGCCAGGCGACCTGCATCATATCGACATCGTGAAACGGCACCTCGATGCTGATCTCCGCCTCAACCATCAGCAGGCTCCGGGTATAGAACCCAGTGGCGTTGCTGTACAACATTTACCAGCGCCGTCAGCTCTTTATCCAGCGCCCGATCTTCATTGATAAACTCACTGTAATCACGGGTGCGCATCAGCGTCTGCTGTAACGCAGCTGGCAACCCGCCTTCGCCAATATCACCCTGACGCACTCGCAGCTCCAGCCCCTGACCTGTCGCGATCAGTGCCGCTGCCGTCACCTGCTCGGTCAGCTGTAACACCCGCAGACAGTCCCGTGCAGCAATGGTACCCATGCTGACTTTGTCCTGGTTATGACATTCAGTCGAACGGGAAAAAACACTGGCAGGCATGGTCTGCTTCAGCGCTTCTGCCGTCCAGGCTGAGGTGCCTATCTGGACGGCTTTCAGGCCGTGATTGATCGCCGCACGCGGGCCTGTAGCCCCGGACAGGTTGGCAGGCAAGCCGTTGTTAAAGCGCACATCCATCAGCTGGGCCATCTGCCGGTCCAGCAGGTCAGCAATATTGGCAACGGCTGTTTTCAAACCGTCCATAGCAAATGCGATATGGCCGCCGTAGAAATGCCCCCCATGCAGAACATGCTCCCCGTCACCGTCAATAATCGGATTATCGTTGGCACTGTTGAGCTCATTTTCAATAAAGGTACGTAACCAGGGCAGGGAGTCCTGCAGCACCCCAATTACGTGTGGCGCACAACGCAATGAGTAACGGTCCTGCAGTCGAGATGAATTACGCGGCGGCTCACCACTGTGCAAATCCGCCCGTAACCGGGCTGCAACCTGTTGCTGACCCGGGTGCGGCTTGACGGCAAACAGTCGCTCGTCAAAGTGAAACGCATTGCCTTTCAACGCCACCGATGCCATCGCCGTAATCCGGGTTGCCATCTCGGCCAGGTATTCCGCCCGCTTAAACGCCTGACAGGCCAGCGCCGTCATCACAGCGGTGCCATTCATGATCGCCAGACCTTCTTTGGGCCGCAGTGTCAGCGGCTGGATGCCACACTCAGCAAACACCTCCGCGGTATCCCGTTGCTGGCCCTGATACCAGACTTCACGCTCACCACAGAGCACCGCAGCAACGTAAGACAGCGGAGTCAGGTCACCGCTGGCACCCACCGAGCCCTCTTCAGGAATCAATGGCATGATGTCATGGCCCAGCAGGGTTTCCAGCTGCTCCAGCAATGCCCAGCTGACACCAGACTGGCCCAGAGCCAGCGAGGTCAGCCGCGTCGCCACCACTGCCCGAGCCTGGTCCGGTGCCAGCATCCTCCCCTGACCACAACCATGGAAGGTATACAGATGGCGTGGCAGCTCGTTCACCAGTTCAGGCGGAATAGCGGTGGTACAGGAGTCACCGTAACCGGTAGTCACACCGTAGATTTCGCCATCTTCGGCCAACAGCCGGTCGAGGAAACGCGGTCCCTGTTCGATAAACTCGCGATACGCGTCAGCACGGTCCAGCTTGGCATTTGCACGCTGTTCTGCCAATGCAACAATGTCTTCAATCGCCAGCGGCGAACCGTCGAATACTACCGTGTTACTCATGAATTCCCTGCTTCAGATAACGACTGGTCGGCGTCAGGCTCAGGCCCGGCCTTCCAGAATGAGAAAAAATTGAACCACTGCAACGGTGCCAGTGTGCAGTAATGTTCGAGCCGCTGGGCATAGCGCTGAACTTCGTGATCAATAAACTGCTGACGCTCTCGCCGGGGCAGTCGCTGGCCCGCCGAGAATTGCTCCAGGTAAATATGATAACGGGCCTGCTGTTTAAGGCAAAACATCAGGTATACCGGGCACTGTAATAGCCCCGCCAGAATCGTCGCGCCCTGCGGGAACTGTGCCGTTGCACCCAAAAACTGTACCGAAGAATGACGCTGGGAGCCCGTCACCGGCGTACGATCACCCGCAATCACGACATATTCACCGGCACTGATCCGTTCAGACAGCAACATCGCCGTCGCCGGTGACATATCGGTCACCTGTAATAACTCAATACGGCTGCTGGCACTGACTTTTTGCAGCAGACTGTTAAATTTCACCGCGTTACGGGTATGGACCAGCACTGTCATACGCAGACTGGGCAGCTGGTGCGCCAGCGCGCTGCACACTTCGATATTACCCAGATGCGAGACGACAATCAGACCGCCCTGGGCGCTGGCATCCATCTGCTGAAAGGCCTCTGGCTGCTCAAACACCACATCGTCACGGCGAATATGACCCATCCAGACCAGGAACTTGTCCAGCAGGCTTTCGCCGAACATCAAGAAGTGGCGGAACGAATGTGCCACCGCCCCCTGCTGGCCCGTATGCGCGTGTATGCGCAGCAGATATTCACGCGACGCAGCACGGGCATCCGCCCGGCTAAGGAAGTAATAGCCCATCACCGGCAACAAAATCAGCCGGAATCCCCAGCGGCCCGTCAGGCGGTAGACCCAGAGCAGGATTTGCATCCCCAGCACCGTGCCCGCTTCCCCAACCTTCGACCAGTGACTTGTCGATTCAGCCACGTAACGCTCTCCAGATCAGCCCGGGGGAGCGGCGCAACATGCCGAAGAACAGCCGAGCATGCATTTTGCTGATCAGCACATTGTCACGCCAGGCATCAAAGTGCGAGACCCCGTCCAGCGGGTAGTTCACCCGTGTCGGTATATTAATGACCCGCCCACCCTGCCAGTGCCAGCGCACCATAACCTCAGTATCAAATTCCATCCGGTTACCCATTGGCTCACGCGCTATCAGGCCCACCAGCGCAGTTACCGGATAGACGCGAAAGCCACACATGGTGTCGCGGATACTCAGCGACAGGGTATTAATCCAGACCCAGATATGAGTCAGGTAGCGGCCGTAGTAACGCAGTGCAGGCACACTGTCATCGTATCTGGGACAACCACTGATCAGTGCCTGAGGCTGAGTAATCGACGCCTGAATAAACGTGGGCAGATCCTCAAGGTTATGCTGACCATCAGCATCAATCTGCACGGCGTGACTGTAACCCAGCGCCAGAGCCTGCTGCAGGCCAGCTTTGACGGCTCCACCTTTGCCCTGATTGTCCGCCAGCACCAGCAAACTGATCTGCGCGGGATAACGCGCAGCCAGTGCCTCCAGCACCTGCGCACAGGGGGTGCTGCAGCCATCATCAACCAGCAATATGGGGTAACCGTAAGGCAGTAACTCTGCCAGGGTAGTCCCAATTGCATGTTCATGGTTATAAACCGGGATCAGGATACAGGGGTTAAACATTGCCACTCCGAAAGCAGATCCGCCCACTGGCATGTACACCGCGTTCCGACTGGTAACGGAACAATAGTTTGTGACGCGCGGGCTGATAGTCCAGCGTCAGCTGCAGTGTCATATCCGGGATAATCAGCTGTTGAAATTTAATGACTTCCAGCCGTTCGAAGACCCCGGTCACAGCCAGCAACTGGCGGCCAAACTGCTCAGCCCAGTGGATCTGCACAATGCCAGGTAATACCGGCGCACCCTCAAAGTGGCCATCGAAGTAAATTAATTCAGCCGGAATCTGCAATGTCAGTTCAGCCGATTCCGTTGCCACACTCTGTTGCACTACCTGCGGTTGCGTACAGCCCGGGGGGCGATCAGCTACCTCAAACAGGGCCTGCAATGTACTCAAAGGTAATTTACCCTGACGGTTAAAAGGCAGCTGTTCAACAAAGCGCCAGCGCCGTGGCAACAGCACAGCTTCAAAGTCAGTCGCCAGCCATGTCCGTAGTTCAGCAATCAGCGCCTTACGGCCCTGGCCTGCCAGCTGGTGCTGACCTGCTGGGCTCAACTCCACTACGACCGCTGTTTCAACCCGACTACGCTGCAATGTCAGGCCGCGCGCTGCTGCCACCCATGAACTGGCGCTCAGTCGTTGCTCCAGCCCACTCAGCGACAGCCGTTTTCCTTCCACTTTTACGATGCGGTCCGCTCGCCCTCGCAGGTAAAAATGCCCCTGCGAGTCAAACTCGACCCGATCTGGTTGCGACCACCACTCATCAGACGGTAGAAATGCCGAACGCAACTGGAGCGTCTGATCCGGCTTCTGACTCGCTTCAACACCGGGCAGAGGCTGCCAGCTCACATCCTTATCTGCTTGCTGGATACGCCAGCCGATACCACCGGTTTCGGAGCTGCCGTAGACTTCATTAACTCCACAGCCTAAACAGCGCGTGGCGTGCAGGCTATGCTCGCGGGACAATGGTGCACCGGAAGAGAAAATATGCCGTAACCGGTCACTCAGCACTGACCAGTCCTGCTGCGCATTCAATCGAGACAGGTGAGACGGACTGGAAACCAGTGTCACCTCTTCGTAGCTAGCCGCCTGCGCCAACAGATCTTCCGGATACTGACAGAGCGTGCGTTCAAAAGGCCGCCCGCTGCACAGTGGCCAGAGCACGCGGAATAACAAACCATAGATGTGCTGATGGGTTACCGTCGACAGGGCAACCGTCGATGAGGCATGCGGCCATACACCGTTCAATACTGCGATTTCGTTATCCAGCTGGCTGAGCTGCTTGGCAATGGCCTGTGGCTCGCCTGTTGAGCCTGAGGTGAAGACTTCCAGTACCGGCTGATCGGGAGCTAACGTCCGCCAGCTGACGCTAGCCGGACGCGATTGCTCAGGGTATTCCGGCGCTGGCACAGCTCTCTCAAATTCACCGACAAAGCCTTCCACATGGGAGGTCAGGCGAGTCTGAGTCCCCGCACAGTTGTCACCCGCCACACAGGCAATAGCC
>JAIBDV010000304.1 GCA_024686055.1 Neptuniibacter sp. | reverse complement strand
GGTGTGGATTCTGATTCTGGGCGGTGGCGGTATCGTTGCGGGCCTGATCATGTACGGCCACAAGGTTATTGCAACGGTGGGTAACAACATCACTGAGCTGACGCCAAGCCGTGGTTTTGCCGCGACGCTGGCAGCTGCGACAACGGTTGTAGTTGCCTCCGGTACGGGTTTGCCTATCTCCACTACGCACACCCTGGTGGGTGCCGTACTGGGTGTGGGCCTGGCCCGTGGTATGGGTGCTCTGAACATGCGCGTGGTCGGTACAATCTTCGTCTCCTGGGTGGTTACGCTGCCTGCAGGTGCGGGTCTGGCGATCATGTTCTTCTTTATGTTCAAAGGCATGTTCGGTTGATCTGAACGGTTCTGAGAACACAAAAAACCCGCTCTGGCCCTGGCCGAGCGGGTTTTTTAGTGGCCAGAGCTTGAGCAAGGCTACCCGCAGGCGTGATACTGGGAGCCTGATTGATGGCTGTACGCCGGGAGACTGTTATGTCCACACGCCCTCCAGAACTGGTCACCATGCTGGCGGAACTGATTGCCAGCCCCTCCATGAGTTGTACCCAGCCCGACTGGGATCAGAGCAATCTGGCTGTTATCGAAAAGCTGGAAAGCTGGCTGGTGGCGCTTGGCTTCAGTACCGAAGTGATGCCGGTGCCGGGTCGGCCGGGCAAGGCGAACCTGATTGCTACCCTGGGCAGTGGCCCCGGTGGGCTGGTGTTATCGGGCCATACCGATACGGTGCCCTGTAATCCTGAACTATGGCAGTCGGACCCGTTCCGGATGACGGAGCGGGACAACCGCTTTTATGGCCTGGGCAGCTGCGATATGAAAGGCTTTTTTCCGCTGGTGATTGAGGCGGTACGCAACAGCCTGGATCGGCCTTTTCAGGCCCCGTTGATCGTGCTGGCCACCGCGGATGAGGAAACCTCGATGGCCGGTGCGCGAGCACTGGCAGAGGCGGGGCGGCCTAAAGCACGGGCGGCGGTGATCGGTGAGCCAACCAGTTTGCGGCCGGTGTATATGCACAAAGGCATGATGATGGAGTCGGTGCGGATTCGTGGTCAGGCCGGGCATTCGTCTAATCCGGCACTGGGGGCCAGTGCGCTGGAAGCGATGCATGCGGTGATGGGCGAGCTGATTCAGTTCCGGGGTGAACTGCAGCGCGATTATCAGCACAGTGACTTTGAGGTCAGTGTGCCGACCCTGAATCTGGGTTGCATCCATGGCGGTGACAACCCCAACCGGATCTGTGGCAGCTGCGAGCTGGAGTATGATCTGCGCCCGTTACCCGGCATGTCACTGGATACTCTGCGTGAGAGCATTGTGACCCGGTTGCGGCCCTTACAGGACCGCTTTGGCGTTACGCTGGAAACCGAGTCTCTGTTTCCGGGTATTCCGCCGTTTCAGAACCCGCCGGATTCCGAGCTGGTGCGGCTGGCGGAACAGCTGACCGGCCACCAGGCGGCCCCCGTTGCTTTCGGCACCGAAGCGCCATTTCTGCAACAGCTGGGGATGGATACCATTATCATGGGGCCAGGCTCCATTGATCAGGCCCATCAGCCGGATGAGTTTCTGGCGCTGGATCAGATTCGCCCCTGTGTGGCGATTCTGCAGCAGCTGATTGGCCGTTACTGTTTTTAATACGCAAAACGACAAGAACTTACGGCTGGTTCGGGGTTATCCACAGCGCCCTGTGCCAGTCCCGACTGACTGGAAAATCTGCGCGTGATCGACGATACCAAACACTACGTAAACTGGTTCCGCCACAGCTCACCCTATATCAACGCCCATCGGGGTAAAACCTTCGTGTTGATGCTCAGTGGTGATGCCATTGAAGACCCTAACTTCGCCAATATCGTGCATGATATTGCCCTGCTGAACAGTCTGGGGGTGCGGCTGGTGCTGGTGCACGGCTCCCGGCCTCAGATTGAAGCGCGGATGAAGGCACGCGGCCAGGATACCCGATTGCATCATCATCTGCGCATTACCGATGCCGATGCGATGACGGCGGTGATTGAAGCCGCAGCTTCCACCCGCACCCTGATTGAAGCCCGGCTGTCGATGGGGCTGGCCAATACACCGATGCATGGCGCCCGTATCCGGGTGGTGTCGGGCAACTATGTCACGGCGCGACCGATGGGCGTGCATGAAGGGGTGGACCTGGCGCACACCGGGGAGGTGCGTCGCGTCGACCGCGAAGCGATCGCCCGCCAGCTCGATGCCGGTGATATTGTGCTGTTATCCCATCTGGGGTATTCGCCTACCGGCGAATTGTTCAATCTGATGGTAGAGGATGTGGCGACAGCGGCGGCAACCAGCCTGAATGCGGATAAACTGGTGCTGTTCAGTGCCGATGCGGGGGTGGTTGATAGCCTGGGTGAAGTGCGTAGTGAGGTGCTGGCACGTAAAGCGGAACGGCTGGTGGCGCAGTATCGAGCCCGGCTGGAAGACGCTGAAGCACCGCACAGTGAAATATCCCGACTGCTAGGTACGGCGGTGCAGGCCTGTAACGATGGCGTCGAGCGCTGTCACCTGGTCAGCTACCGTGAAGATGGCGCGCTGATCAGTGAGCTGTTTACCCGTGAGGGTACCGGCACCATGGTACTGCGTGAGTCTTACGAGCAGGTCCGTGACGCCTCGATTGATGACGTGGGGGGGATTCTGGAACTGATTCGACCGCTGGAGCAGGCCGGGGTACTGGTACGTCGTTCCCGCGAGCGGCTGGAAACCGAGATTGAGCGGTTCAGTGTGGTGGAGCGTGATGGCGCGATTATCGGTTGCGCGGCATTGTATCCGTTTGTAGAAGAACAGATGGCCGAGCTGGCCTGTGTAGCGATCTCCAGTGACTATCGGGGTGGCCAGCGTGGCGATGCCTTGCTGGAGGCGCTGGAAGCCCGTGCGCGACGCCTGAGCCTGTCTCGGCTGTTTGTGCTGACGACCCGTACGGCGCACTGGTTTGTCGAGCGAGGTTTCGTTGAGATGCCCGTCACGGAGCTGCCGGAAGGTAAGCAGGCGCTGTATAACCTGCAGCGTAATTCCAAGGTGTTCGTCAAAGCGCTCTGATCCTCCCTTTGAGACCATCACTGCACGAGTCTGGGCTGTGCAGTGATGGTTGGCCTGTATCCTGCTTAAAATAAACTGAACCTGCCTCGGTGGCAGTCTGTGCTATCTTATTGAAAGTTGTACAAAAAACGCTCGACTATCTGGCGGGCTCTATTTTTTATAAAAATATATAAAAAGACATTGATTAAAAATCTGTAGCTGGTATTAATATTAGTAACAGAGCAAATGTTGGAGCAAGGAGTTGATATGATCATTAATATCACAAACCGTAAAAACAAAGTCTCCGAGGGTGTCAATGAGCGCATTGAAAGCTGGCTCGAAGATCGCCAGGCCCGTTATGACATCATTACCAGTGCTCAGGTAACGCTGGATAAAACAGAACAGTATGATGAGGCCGAAGCCACTATTCATGCGGCAGGCAGAGATATTTTTGCCCGTGCGACCGGTCCGAATATGTATGCAGCACTGGATGCGCTGGGCGATAAACTTGATCGTCAGTTAAGTAAAATTCGTGAAAAACAGCTGCATAAAAAAGGTGCTCATAAACTGTCTGAAAACCTGATAGTTGATGAAGCGTCAGATGATGAAGAGCTTGACGAATATGAAGGTGTTATTGACCTCGACGGTATTGAAGATATTGAAGGTAAAGAGGCCGTCGCCTGAATTTAATTAAATACTTCGTTGTTGTGTTGGTGTTTAATATATTTAGCCCCGCTTAATAAGCGGGGCTTTTTATTGTCTGTAAAATAATATTAATAGCCTGTTGGTTAACAGGCTTTAGTTTATATACAGGTATCTACCTACCCTGATTGGTTGTTTCACCACTCATTTAAGTGCTCTATTGATGCGTATCAGCAAAGCGTATCAATACTTGGTCACATCCATTAAGATCTCCTACATTAAGCTCTTCTTATGTATTAAAGTCCTCAAGCGCGCCGACACTGGGGTTCGGACGTTGCCGGGTTTAGCGCAAGGGAAGAGTCTTATGAGATGGTTTCAGCACCTGTCGATCAGGGTGAAAATCCTGGTCATTCCTGTTCTTGCCAGCCTCGGCTTTGCCGGGTATCTGGCATACAGCTATGCAGTACTGTCGGATAACAGTGCTCGCTTCTTTTACATCCGGGATATCTCTTTTCCTGTTATTGAGCAGATTGACCATGGGCTGGTCAGGCTCGAGCGCATTAAGGAAGTGCTTAATGCCGCCGTGGCCAGTGACGAAAGTGACCTGCTTGATGATGCCGATCGCATGGCGCAGGAGACCCGCCAGTCGCTTCAATACCTGCAGCAGCTGGTGCCGGACCAGCAATCTGATATACAGCTGTTGCTTGAAGGCTTTCAATCCTACTACCAGCAAGCCCGTGCACTTTCGTTAGCGATGCTCGATGGCAG
>JAIBDV010000360.1 GCA_024686055.1 Neptuniibacter sp. | reverse complement strand
GGCACCTGCACCGAGAACACCGAACCTTTGCCCTCTTCTGAACGCACGGCCACCGGATGGCCGAGCACACGGGATATTTTGTCAACAATGGCCAGCCCCAGACCCAGTCCACTGTCCTGGCGCCCGGTGCTGGGGCCGAGCCGTTTAAATTCCTGAAAAATTTCACCCAGCTGAGCCTGAGCGATACCGATACCGGTATCGGCCACTTCCAGCTCCAGGCAGTCGGCCCGGCGTCGACAACCCAGCAAAATAGAGCCCTGATCGGTATAGCGCAACGCATTGGAGAGGAAGTTACGCAGAATCCGACTCAGCAGCTGGGTGTCTGACTGCACCACCACATGGCTGGCGACAAAACGCAGTTCGACCCCCTCAGCCCGTGCCACCTGGCTGTATTCATTGGCCAGGTTATCCAGCAGATCACTGATCTGAAAGCTGGTGATATCCGGTTTGACCACCCCGGCATCAAGCTTGGAGATATCCACCAGGGTGGTAATCAGCGATTCCAGATCTTCCAGTGAGTGGCAGACCGAACGCACCAGCCCGGCAGCTCTTGCCTCAATGGGTTGCTCGGCCAGTGCCCCGGTGAACAGCCGGGCCGCGTTGAGCGGCTGCAGCAGATCATGACTGACGGCCGCAAGAAACTTGGTTTTCGACAGGTTAGCCTGTTCGGCCTCTTTGCTGGCTTCACGCAACCGGGCCTCGGCATCACGACGCTCGTCGATCTCCAGCAACAGCTGGTCATTAAGGTCCTGCAGTTCCGAGGTGCGCTCCTGCACTCGCTGCTCCATGTGCTGGTAAGCCTCTTGCAACGCTTCGTTGGTACGCCGACGCTCGGTAATATCGCGGATCAGCACAAACATGCCCACCGTTTCGCCATCCGGGCTGAGGTTGGGCACATAGGATTTGAGCATATAGCGCAGCTCATCCCCGGCGTTGCGCTCTTCGATCTCGAAGGTGACCTGTTCACCGGCCATCGCCCGTTCTACCCAGGGCTGCAGGCGGGCAAACTGCGCCTCACCATGTACCCGGCGGATATGCTGTCCGGTCAGCGCCCCACGCGGCCAGCCATACCACTCGTCGTAGACTTTATTGGTAAAGCTGTACTGCAGCTGGCCGTCGACATAAGCGATCAACGCTGGTACCTGGTCGGTAATCAGCCGGATCCAGCGTTCGCTTTCACGTAGTTGCTGGGCATGCTGATGACGCTCGGTGATATCAGTATAGGTGTTGATAAAACCGCCATCGGGCATCGGATGATTACGCACCTCCACCACCCGGCCATCGGCCAGCACCCGTTCAGCGGCACAACCATCGTCCTTGCCGACATTGCCCTTGCTGTTACCACACAGGGAGGGACAGGGCTGTAATACCTGGTGCGGATCATGGCTAACCAGCGTTGCAAATGGCGGATGGTTCTCCAGCTGGCTAACATCAACGCCGGTCAGCTCGATAAAGCGCTGGTTCCACAACTCCAGCCGCCCATCGGGGGTAACCAGCACCACCCCCTGAGACAGATTGCCGATGGTGCGCTGTAGCACTCGAGTTTTCTGCGCCAGCGCTTCCTCCCGGCGTAGCGTCTCATCGGCTTTAAGGTCGGTAATATCGGTAAACAGCACCACCCGGCCACCATCGGCAGTGGGCCGCTCGCTGACCTGCAGCCAGCGCTCAGTATGCAGCCGAAACACCGGTGCCTGGCTGGATTTGCTGTGCAGGATTTCACTGACCAGCCCGCTTTGCTGGGCCAGCCGTTTGATATCCAGGATATGGGTGCCCTGGCTGATTTCTATCCCGACCGCCTGCCACTGGTCAGCAAACTTCTGGTTAAACAGCACGATGCAGCGCTGCGCATCAAACAGCGCAAACCCCTCGGAGATACTCTCAATGGCATCTACCAGCCGCTGGTGGGACACTGCAGCTTTGTCATTAGCCTGCTGCAGATCCCGATGGCTGACTTTAAGGTCCGACAACGCCTGGTTCAGCGCATCAGTGCGCTCGCGCACCTGTTCAGCCAGCACCACCGAGTGCTGAAACGCTTCCCAGGGGCCACTGTGTTGAACTGCGTCGGACTCGACCCGCTCAATCAATGCCTGGTTGATCCGCTCCAGCTTGGCCGTGCGTGCTTCCAGTTCGGCTACCCGCGCCTGCAGCGCCGCTTTACTCATGCTGATACTCACCAATGGCTACGCCTGTGAAGGTCTGGTTGATATGCATCCCGGCAAACTGTTCGCCATAGGTATTAAAGCCTACCACCTGGAAGCGCTGCAACAGGGCACTGGTCTGCGCCAGCTGACCGGTCAGCTCCAGTTCCATCCGGCGCAAAAAACAGTCACAGCCGATAATCATGCTGGGCTCGCCCAGCTCATCAACAATGCCTTCCAGCAGGGCCTGAGTCTCGCTGACAATGTCCCCCGCCTCCATCACCGTCAGCACAATGCCGGTGGTCACCGCGCAGTAGAATGTCAGGCTCAGATCCTCATTGACCGCCTGAATGGAACGCACGTAGTAGGCATCGCCCAGCCGCACGGCAATCGGGTGCATGGCAAACACTTCATGGTTGAGTGATTCCACCGGCACCCCGACCGCATTGGCGTAACAGACCGCCGCCGGTTCGGCATTAAGCTCCAGTACCCGGCGTTCATCGTTGCAGGCCTGGGTGACCACCAGTTTCTCCGGCGTTGGCATCATATGATGGGTGCTGAACATACGAAATTCACAGCGGGTATTGCACAACAGTACCACCGCCGCATCGGTATGAAACTGGCCATTAAAATAGACATGGGTGTCGATCATATTCAGCGCATCGGCGGCCGAGCCACCAAAATGGGGAATGCTGCCCAGCGCGGCATGCAGGGTGGTCAGCACCTGTTCTTCCTGCACCGACAGGCCATCAAGCAGGGTCAGGGCGAAGGTGTGACCAGTGATCGGTGCAATATTGTGTGTCCGGCAGCGCTGCATCAGATCCGCCAGTGCATTCTGGGCATCGGTCAGGGTAAAGTCGCCCAGCGCCTCAATCAGGGTCGCCTCCACGGCAAACGCCTGACGACTGAAGCCGATTGCACTGATGCTGCCAGAGGCATAACCCTGAGAGGTAATTTCACCGGCCGTGGTACAACCCACCAGCGGCAGTTCACCAAAACAGGCCTGTAACGCCTGTGCCAGCGCGGGCCGGTCATACTCTGCTGAACAGAAAAACAGCACCAGCCCCAGGTCAGGGCAACATAACTGACGGGCAAGGTCCGCCGCCGCCAGGGCTGCATCGGTATGGCTGGAAACCGCAGAGATAAGTGGGGAAGGACTGGCCACAGGCGTACTACCTTATATACAGAGTGAGTCACTTCTGATTTTAGAAAGGCAGCGCACGGGAAAGTACTGTACTTCGGGCCTGTCTGATGGGGTGCAAAAGGTGAGGTTTTCCTGGTCTTTAGCCCAGGCTTATACCCTGCGACGAGACAATACCGCATAACCGGGAAAGCGGCAGATACCCTTTACCAGCAGGTAGCGACACGCAGACAGTCCGCACCCAGAATGCAAAGTTTGAAATCTGTAAATGGATTATGTCGGAACTGGAAATAACATGGCGTTCTGGAGCGGGTAGCGGGAATCGAACCCGCGTCACGAGCTTGGGAAGCTCGGGT
>JAIBDV010000084.1 GCA_024686055.1 Neptuniibacter sp. | reverse complement strand
ACCCATATGCTGGCGTACGAAGGCGAGTCCAAGGTGGAGTTCTTCGAGGGTAACTACACTGAGTACCAGGAAGACTACAAACGTCGCTTCGGCAAGGACCACCAGCCAGAGCGCATCAAGTACAAGCGTATGACCGACCTGTAACACCCCGCGCCCAGATAGCAAAACGGCCTCTTTCAGAGGCCGTTTTTGTAGCTGCATATCAACCATTCGCACTAGATCAGTTCAGCAGCCTCAACCTTCTTCGGCTCTGACTGGGAAGACAGGGCAACCTGCACCTGATCCCGACCGTTCCCTTTCGCCTGATACAACGCATCATCAGCCTTTTTCAACAGTGACGCTACATCATCCTCCGGGGTCGACGTCGCCAGCCCGATACTGGTGGTAAAACTGATCTGCTCACCGGTGGGAGTCTGCGCCCTGGCACCACGACAGCTGTGCAGTATCTTCGTCGCCAGCTCCGTCGCCTGTGGCTGTGCCAGCCCGGGCAGAATCATCAGAAATTCCTCGCCCCCATAGCGCCCCGACAGATCATGGTGTTTACGGGCATGTTTACGCATGATTTTGCCAAAGTCACGTAACACAATGTCCCCTGCCGCATGGCCATACTGGTCATTGAACTGCTTGAAATGGTCCAGATCAAACATCAGTACCGATACCGGCCTGCCCATTTCACGCTGGGTGCGCATATCCGTTTCCAGCTGCTCCATCGACTGCCGGCGGTTCGATAAACCGGTCAGCGGATCACGGGTAGCCTGCCGGAATAACCCCAGCAACATACTCAGCTGGTTGACCGCTGCCCAGCCAGAAATCACCCCCAGAATCGCTAGCAACCAGAGATTGTTCAGGCTATCAATCTGCCACAACATGCCCTGCCAGGCCTGTAGCGACAGCTCCAACAGGATAATCCCGCCCACCATCAACAACAGCTCCAGGATAGTCAGTGGGAACACCGCCAGCATGCAGATAATCATAAAAGGGAAAAAGTGATAACCCGCCACGGAGCCACCTTGCCCGGCAGACACCAGCATATTACTGGTGAAAATATGGAAGCATGACAGCGTGACCAGTAACCCCAGCAGCCTGACATAGCCGCGCCAGAGGCTGTAAGGACAACTCGCCCACAGCGCCAGTCCGGCACAGATCAGCCCGGAAGCAATCCGCCAGATGCTGACTTCTTCAAGCAGGCTGGCAGGCAGTAACAGGTAATCAACCAGAATCCAGGCCGGCTGCAATACCATCATCAAAAATGCAATGGTCCGCGCCCGGCGGCACAGATAGTGACTCCGGGCCTGATTAAAGTAGCGAGAATGCCGCCCGGTCCAGACAACATCCAGCAACGCCTCAAAACTCATAATTATTATTCTTCCGATAACGCTTGAGGGGTTTCAACTTAAGCATCCCCCTGCAGAACCTCAATGACATGGCTCATATGCAGACAAAATAGATCAAACGCATGTACTAAAGCCTCTGCCGATGAGGCAAAACAAATACGTTATCCGCCCGATTTCTCACAAAAGATTCACAGACCAGCTACCTTTATCAGTACAGACTGATGGCAACCAGACGCTGCTGCGATTAATACCACACAATAGAACGCTAAAGCGATCACGACTGAAAGGGACAACAGGAGAATATTATGTCAATCACCACATCTTCCGCCGAACAGGAACGTCGCCGTTTTTTACGTATCCAGTTTGATGGTACAACCGAATTGATATTGAACGAACAGATTCATCCAGTCGAATTACTGGACCTGTCGCTCAAGGGTGCGTTGATAAAAAGTGACACCCCGTTGCCATGCCAGCCGAATGATCAACTGCGGATGAATATCCACCTGACAGACAACGGCCTGTCGCTGACGTTCACCACCGTTCTGGTACGGATTATCGATACCAGCTACGGCCTGCGTTTCGATGCGATCGACCTGGATACCATGACCCATCTGCGCCGCATTATGGAACTGAACCTTGGCGATGAAAACCTGCTGGAGCGCGAACTGGATCACCTGTTCCCACTCCACTAAGCCCTGCAGTCGGGGCGACAGATAAAACCTACAGAGCATCCAGCGCTTCAGACAGCGAGTTCACCCCGACCACATCCATTCCTGGCACCGGCTCTTTCGGTACATTGGCTTTCGGTACAATTGCCCGCCGAAAACCATGCTTCGCCGCCTCACGAATCCGCTCCTGACCATTGGGTACCGGGCGGATTTCACCGGACAGCCCCACCTCACCAAAGGTCATCAGATCCTGGGCCAGTGCCCGGTCCCGGTAACTGGATACGACTGCCAGCAACAAGGCCAGATCAGCACTGGTTTCCAGTACTTTTACCCCACCCACCACATTGACGAATACATCCTGATCACCAGTGTGCAGTCCGCCATGGCGGTGCAGTACCGCCAGCAACATCGCCAGCCGGTTACCTTCCAGCCCCACCGCAACCCGACGAGGGTTATTCATATGGGACTGGTCCACCAGCGCCTGAACCTCCACCAGCAACGGCCGGGTGCCTTCCCAGACCACCATCACCACACTGCCGGGGCTGGGCTGTTCAGCCTGGCTCAGGAATATCGAACTGGGGTTACGCACCTCTTTCAGGCCGTTTTCCAGCATCGCAAACACGCCTAGCTCGTTAACGGCCCCGAACCGGTTTTTATGCGAGCGCAAAGTGCGAAAACGGGAGTCAGATGAGCCATCAAACTGTAATGAGCAGTCAATCATATGCTCCAGCACTTTAGGCCCCGCCAGACTGCCATCCTTGGTCACATGACCAACCAGGAACAGCACCGTGCCTGTCTGTTTGGCATAGCGGGTCAGGAATGCGGCCGATTCACGCACCTGGGACACCGAACCTGGCGCTGAAGAGACGTCCGCCACATGCATCACCTGGATCGAGTCGATCACCATTACCCGGGGTTTATGCTGCTGGGCGATATCACAGATCTTTTCCACCGAGGTTTCCGACAGCATTTTCAGTTGATCTGCCTGCAACCCCAGCCGGTGGGCACGCATCGCCACCTGCTGCAGTGATTCCTCACCGGTAATATACAGCGCAGGCATCTGTGCCGACAGAAAGCACATAACCTGCAACAACAAGGTACTTTTACCCGCCCCCGGATGACCGCCAATCAGAATCGCCGAGCCAGGCACCAGGCCACCACCCAGCACTCGATCAAGCTCACCAGTACCGGTACCAAAGCGCGGCACCTCTGCCAGGTTCACCTCCGCCAGACTGATCACCGCATCCTGTGATGCGCCACCGGCATAGCCATCAAAGCGTACATTGCGTGCCGCACTGCCCGCGCTGGCGCTGGCAGGGGCACTGCTCAGGCGAATCTCGGTCAGGGTATTCCATGCGCCACAGGCGGAACACTGACCCTGCCACTTGGCATGGTCAGCACCACAGTCATTACAGACAAAGGCAGTTTTCTGTTTAGCCATTACACGCTCTCGTTGTTAAATCGCATTCATATTCAGCCCCCTCAGAACAGCGCTGCTGTGCTGATTTTATAGCCAGAACCTTCTACAATCAGGGACTTTACGTATTTTCAATACTGCCCGGCACCGGAATCAGATGGATTCTGTCAACGCCACCGGCAGCCAACGTTGTCATTGAGGACCTGCAGATGAAACTGGAAACCATTGCCGTACATGGCGGATTTTCCCCGGACCCTACCACCAAATCGGTTGCCGTACCGGTTTACCAGACCACCTCCTACGCCTTCGACAGTGCTCAGCACGGGGCCGACCTGTTCGATCTCAAAGTACCGGGCAATATTTACACCCGCATCATGAACCCCACCACCGATGTGCTGGAAAAGCGCGTTGCTGAGATGGAAGGCGGTATCGCTGCACTGGCGGTTGCCTCCGGCATGGCCGCGATTACCTACAGCCTCCAGACACTGGCCGAAGTGGGCGATAACTTTATCTCCACCAGCGAACTGTACGGCGGCACCTATAACCTGTTCGCCCACACCCTGCCACGCCAGGGGATTGAGTGCCGGTTCGTCAGAAAAGACGACTTTGCCGCCATGGAAGCACAGATCGACGCTCGCACCAAAGCGATCTTCTGCGAATCCGTCGGCAATCCGTCCGGTGGCATTGCCGATGTTGAGAAACTGGCTGAGCTGGCGCACCGCCACGGCCTTCCACTGATTGTCGATAACACCGTAGCGAGCCCGGCGATGTGGCGTCCCATTGAGCAAGGCGCTGATATTATTATCCAGGCAGCAACCAAATATATCGGTGGCCATGGTAACTCGCTGGGCGGGATCATTGTGGACTCCGGCAACTTCCCATGGGCCGACAATGCTGACCGCTTCCCGCTGCTGAACACACCGGATGTGTCCTACCATGGCGTGGTCTACACCGAAGCCTTTGGGCCTGCTGCTTTTATCGGTCGCTGCCGGGTGGTACCACTGCGCAACATGGGCGCGGCCCTGAGCCCGATGAACGCCTTCCTGTTACTGCAGGGCTTGGAAACCCTGAGCCTGCGCATGGAACGCATCAATGAGAACACCCAGAAAGTCGCTCAGTATCTGGAAGGTCATGATCAGGTTGGCTGGGTGAAATATGCCGGGCTGGAAAGCCACCCCGACCATGCGCTGGCACAGAAATATATGGCCGGGCAGGCTTCAGGCATTTTGAGCTTTGGCGTTAAATCCGGCCGTGAAGGCACCCGTGCCTTCTATGATGCACTGCAGATTTTCCTGCGTCTGGTGAACATTGGTGACTGTAAGTCGCTGGCATCCATTCCAGCAGAAACCACTCACCGCCAGCTCAATGATGAAGAGCTGAAGTCCGCCGGTGTCAGTGCTGAAATGGTACGTCTGTCGATTGGTATCGAGCATATTGATGATCTGCTGGCCGATCTGGATCAGGCTCTGAACGCCAGCGCCCAGTAACTGCATACCACCAGAGTAACCCTTACGCCGGTTGCTCTGGCTTCTCAGGATCTGTCTAGTTATGCCAGCCCATCGCCTGAACCGTATTTGCTGGGCCACGTCGATAGGCCTGTAACCATTGGATCGCCTGCTCGGCAGGGATCGCTGGCGTAAACAGATTACCCTGCAACTGGTCACAGCCCATCTGCTGCAACATCTGTTGTTGCATCTGTGTTTCCACCCCTTCTGCAACCACCTCCATCCCCAGGCTATGGGCCAGTGAAATTACCGCCTGACAGATTGTCTGACTGGAGCCTGAGTCTTCCACCCCGTCAACAAAGGAGCGATCAAGCTTGATCACCCCGACCGGAAAGCGCTGCAAATAACTCAGGCTGGAGTACCCGGTACCAAAATCATCGATCGCCAGCGTCGCTCCCAGTTCATCAAGCCGGTGCATCTGCTCGGCACAACCCTCGCTGATCAGTAGCGACTCTGTAATCTCCAGTCTGATCTGCTCTGCCGACAGCTGATAATTACCCAACAGGCGGCGTAAACCGGTTTCAAAATCACCCTGTTGCAACTGCTGAGCCGACACATTGACCGACAACTGACATAACCCCAGCCCTTCATTCTGCCACTGCGCCAGCTGAGCACAGGCCTGTTCCAGCACCCAGTGACCGATATCCGCCATCAGCCCCGCTTCCTCTGCCAGTGGCACCAGCAGCATCGGTGACACCGTGCCAAACCCAGGGTGCTGCCAGCGCAACAACGCTTCAAAGGATACCGGCGCACAGCGTGGATCTGCGTTACTGGCCTGCAGCATCGGCTGATAAAACAGCACCAGCTGCTGCCGGGAAATCGCTTCAGCCAGTTCGGCCAGCATGTGCCGACGCTGCTGCTGTTTCTGGTGCTGTTCCGGGGCATAAAAGCGCCAGGTATTGCGCCCCTCTGCTTTTGCCAGATACATGGCGCTATCCGCCTGTTTGAGTAACTCTTCAGCACTGCCCGCATTGTCCGGGTATAGCGTGATACCGACACTGGCCCCGATATGGCAAGCCTGGCCCTCGATCCAGAACGGCTGCAACAGCGACTGTACAATCTGTTCAGCAGTGGCGCTGGCATCACCGGTTTGCTGGATATCCTGCAACACCACAGCAAACTCATCTCCCCCCAGTCGGGCGACCGAGTCCTCTGCCCGACGACTGAGCAGCAACCGCTCAGCGACTCCCATCAATAGCTGATCACCCGCCTGGTGGCCCAGCCGGTCATTCACATCCTTAAAGTGATCCAGATCGATAAACAGCACCGCCAGTTTCTGTGCATGACGTTGCGCGACTTTGAGTCCTGTCGCCAGCCGCTCCGCCAGCTGGTAACGGTTATAGAGCCCGGTCAGGCTGTCACGGGTGGCCATATAGTGCACCCGCTGCTCAGCGGTTTTACGTTCGGTGATATCACGCATGAATACCGTGATGTGGGATCGTCCCGCAGCCTGCCAGCCGCTCATAGACAGCTCGATATACAGCGGCATTGCTGGCTGACGCATCACGGCTTCAAGCTGGGAAATTCGCTGCTGCTGGGCATTAATAATCTGCTCCAGCCCCTCGACCACCGTCACCTGGGCTTCACAACTGAAGAACTGACAAAAGTCCGTACCACGCAGGCACTCAGCGCCATCGCCCAGTAACTGTGCTGCTGAAGGATTTATTTCCAGGATATGGCCGGCCGGGTCCAATGTAACAATACCGTCGGTTGCGGTGTCCATCATGCTTTGCAGGCAAAGACGGGACTCATTGATAACCGCCTGGGAAGCCTGTAGCGCTTGCTGTTGCTGATTATACGCCTGAGCCAGCTGGCCCAGTTCGAACCCGGCATCCTCGTTCAGGCGGACCGGTTCAGCCCCGGAAATCCGCAATCGGCGGATCATTGATTTCAATGGCACTACCAGCGTGTTCTGTACCTGATAACCCACCAGCAACAGCCCAAGCAGCACCGCCCCGACCAGCGCCGCCATACCCTGAAATGCCAGCCGGTCGGCATTCGCCACCGCAACCCGGTCCGGCACCACCACAGCAAGCAACCAGCCCGCATGGGGCAGGCTAATCAGGCTCACCTGTGCCCGTTCAGATAGCAAAGGATCATCACTAAGCATCAGCGTCTGAGTCGGTAATACACCTGAATGACCTGCCCCCACATGGGTCAGCAGGTAGTCGGCAATCTGCATCGCTTCATGCTGATCGATATCATCCGACTGTGCTAATAGCTTGCTCTGCAAGCGTTGCCGGGGCTTATCCTGGTGGACCTTCAGCTGCTGCTGCATCATCTGATGCAAGGGTTTGAAATCACCATCCAGCCAGATCTGACGATAATCCACACCTGTACGATCCGTCAGCGCAATCGCGGCAATTCTGCCATCGGCCAGCTGCGGTAATGCTATCAGGCTTTCATTGCGATCCAGCAACACCCCATAGCCACCTATATCCGCCAGCCGCTGCCCCAGAAATGCCGTCATGCCCGCCAGTTTCACATCGACAGTGGCCACCCCCCAGAACACACCCTGGCGGCGAACCGGCGCAGAACAGGTCACCATCGGCACTAAGGTATAGGGGTCTGCGTAGGCGCGAGACCAGTAACAGTGGCGGGCTTTTAAATAACGTACCGGGACGTACCATTCGGTACGAGAGTAGGCAGGCTCATCGGCCTGATTGTAATCATCAAAAAATTGCAGCTCGCCTTCAACATCGCGGCCCCAGAACAGGCTGGCACGTTCAATACCCGGCACCAGCATTCCGGGCTCTGGCCAGATGCCGCCACCAGTAATAAACTCAGGGTACTGACTATCAGCCAGTTGCTGATAGAGCAACTGATTCAGTGACTCTGACGACAGGGGCACAGCGGTCGCAGCACTGGCAATGGATTGTACCAGGGTTTCAGCGTGGGTCAGCTGGGCTTCCAGCTCGGCAACCACCAGCGCGCCAGTCTGCTCAACCAGCTTGCGGTCACGCTCCACCAGCATGTCCTTGCCAAATAGCAGGAACACGGCCAACACGGCCGCCAGGCTCAGCAACAGGGCCGTTGCAAAGAGAAAATTAACGCGAAATTGAAGGTTGCGCCAGAGGCGCTCCAGTAGCGGCATTCCGTAAGTCCCTGCCAGGCAATAAACACGTTTTTCCAGTATAGGTAGCGTATCTATTTCTGTCTGCCTGAGGGCAGAGACTTTCTTTTATCAATTGCTGGTCCGCCTCAACGGCACAATGCAGCCACCGCTTCCACCGCTTCGGCCAGCCGGGTCTCCACCCCGTCGGGTTCATCGTTGCAGAAGTTCAGCTCCTGCAACAAACCGTCATCCAGGCCATACACCAGGCCGTTGACCTCCAGCTGCTGACCGCTACGCCAGGCTTCCTGCACCATGGTGGTGTTGCACAGGTTATAGCTCTGTTCCAGCACATTAAGCTCACACAGCCGGTCCAGCAGGTTTTCTTCGGTGGTGCAGCGGCTCAATATAGCTTTGTGCTTCATCGCCACATCACGGATATGGCGCAACCAGTTACCGATCAGCCCCAGCGGGGTGTCTTCCAGCGCGGCTTTTACCCCACCACAACCATAGTGGCCCACCACCATAATCTGCTTCACCTTCAAGACCTGCACCGCATATTGCACCACCGACAGGCAGTTCATATCGGAATGCAACACCAGATTGGAGACATTACGGTGAACAAAGATATCCCCCGGCAACATATCCACAATTTCATTGGCCGGTACCCGGCTATCGGAACAGCCGATCCAGAGATAATCAGGACTTTGCTGTTCGGCGATCGCGGCAAAGAAGTCAGGGGCATTGGTGCGGGTACGTTCCGCCCACTGGCGGTTTCCTTCAATAATTTTCTGTATGTCAGACATGGGCGTGTTATCTGCTCTGTGTAATTAACTGTTCGACCAAAGTGTAAACCAAAGCAAAATGCCTGACACCTGTGCTGGGGTATATAACCTCGAAGCAACCGATTTCAGGCGATAAAAAAGGCTCCCTCGGGAGCCTTTTTTATCAGTAACGGTTAACCGTGATACTTGGCACTCAACTCGTGCACCGCATCAACGAAGAACTTCGGCTGGGCCGGGTCAACGAACTGATGAATACCATGACCCAGGTTGAAGATATGGCCTGGACCACTACCGTAGCTGGACAGGATCAGTTCCACTTCTTCACGGATACGGGCTTCCGGTGCGTACAGCACGCTCGGGTCCATGTTGCCCTGCAGGGCAACCTTGTCGCCAACACGGGCACGGGCATTACCAATGTCCGTGGTCCAGTCCAGGCCTAGTGCATCGGCACCAGCTTCAGCGATGGATTCCAGCCACTGGCCACCGTTTTTGGTAAACATGATCACCGGCACCTTACGACCGTCATATTCACGGATCAGTCCGGCGACAATCTGTTGCATATACTTCAGGGAAAATTCCTGATACATCGGGCCACTTAAAGCACCACCCCAGGTATCAAAGATCTGTACCGCCTGAGCGCCGCTACGAATCTGCTCATTAAGGTAATCAGTCACCGACTGTGCCAACTTATCCAGCAGCTGATGCAGCACTTCTGGGGTTGCATACATCATCTGTTTGATGT